>CAZJTP010000011.1:0-1989 GCA_964548955.1 uncultured Phycisphaeraceae bacterium | reverse complement strand
CAATTCGACGTCATCCGCGCCTTGCACGATGTCGTCCATGGTACCGCCGGTTCCGCCCGGTGAGGCCGGCGCGTCGGAGAAGTCACTGTCGACTTGAACTACCCCATCGCTGGTCGGAGTGACGCCTCCGTCCCCAATCTCGTCGATGACGGAATCGCAACCATACACGACGGCAACAGTCGCGCCGAGGCACATAAGTCGTTTCAATACCGGAGCTTTCATGGTGATCTCCCGGACCGGCCAAAGACCGGCTCATTCAAGGCGTTCGCTGCAAGGTTATCGGCTTGTGTGGATACAGACTTGTGAGTGTAGATCCGCTTTGCACCGGGTGGACCGCCCGCGCACAACGCCTTCCGCGACATCGCCGATGCCCTGGTCCGATAGCAACGCCTGGCAGTGCCTGTGGTGCTGTCATCTCGCAGAGTGGTCTTGCTTGGCACGGGCGTCGGATATGTTCTACCATGCTCAAAGACGACAGACGTGAGAGAACCGGACGTGACAAAGAGGCCGAAAACCACAGCTTACGATCTCTTAGTACTTGAGGACCGGGTTCTTGTCGCCCAGTGCGAGGTTGATCATTATCGGTCTCGCGGACCGGGCGGTCAGAAGAAGAATAAGACGAGCTCGGCTGTGCGACTCCGGCATTGTCCGACGGGGCTCGTCGCGACGGCGAGCGACGAACGATCCCAACACGTCAACCTGGTCCGGGCAATTCGACGTCTTCGCCAGGCGATTGCCCTGAACATCCGCGCGGACATCGATCTGGAGTGCTACTCGCAAAGTGAGTTGCTCTCGTCGTGTCTTTCGCCCGACGGGCAGTTGCGGGTCGGGCGGCGCGATGCCCGTTACTTCCCGGCCGTCCGCGAGCTCTTGGATATTCTGGCCGCCTGCGAGATGCGAGTCCGCAAGGCTGCAAATTATGTTGGTGTGTCGACCGCAAGCCTCGTGAAGTTCATCCGAAAGGATCCTAAACTCTGGGAACGTGTTAACCAGATGCGCACCGAGGCGGGCGTGCGGAAGCTGCGCTAAGCCCGTCGTGGCGATGTCAAATAACACGCACGAGGATGAGATATGCCTGAACGTTGTCACCGGGCCAACCGGGTCGAGTCCATCGGATGCGCGATCGTGATCATCAGTGATACCCGTACGACCCGCACCGACGAGAGTGGTGCTTTGATATGAGAGCGTCTGGAGTCGGCGGATCATCAGGTTCTCAGGTACCAGATCGTCTCCGACGACCCGGTGCCGGTTAGTAAGCGCGTTGTGGCCCTTTGCGGTGATGACGCGTGCCAGGTTGTGCTGCTGAATGGTGGGACCGGACTCGGGCCGCGTGACACGGCCTACGAAGCGATCACAGGTATTCTCGAGAAGCGACTGGACGGCTTTGGCGAGTTGTTTCGAGTGCTCAGTCAACGTGAGGTTGGTGCAGCCGCCATGCTTTCCCGGGCCATAGCCGGTGTATACGGGTACACACTCGTTTTCTCCATGCCGGAGTCAACCGATGTGGTTCGCCTGGCAATGGATGAGCTCATACTCCGACAGATCGGCCACGCAGTGTGGGGCATTACTCCGTTGCCCTCAGGGGAGACTCGATATGCCACGTGGCCGAGATTTGACGGTGAAGGGTCCGTGTCCTGGCCGAGGCGCGCGGCTGAGACGCGAGCCGGATCACCTCACACAGGTGAGCGATCACATGAGATCGCGACATCTACGCTTCTAAGCAACCTGACCATCATGGAGGCGATTTGGCAGCCACACGGCTGCCGCGGCCATCTGCCCGCCCGTCGCATTAGCGTTGGATCTTATGGGAGCCTCTAAATGACCGATAATCCCGTAAGGGGTCGCTGGGAATGCCGCGATGGAGGTCACAGGTCGAACCGACCACAACCAAGAAAACACATTAGCGCACTTATCGGCTGCACGTGCCACCGTGTAGAGCCGGTGCAGGGCCGGAATCTGTAGACGCTGTGGCTCTGGGCCGTCTATTCC
>CAZJTP010000010.1:0-42585 GCA_964548955.1 uncultured Phycisphaeraceae bacterium | reverse complement strand
CCCATGCCACCCGCCTAATCTGTCACGCACTCGTCACCCTCACATTTGCAGCCACCCGGTTGCAGGATAGGTCGGTGGCCTGTAGAATACATGTGCAGCTTCCATTCCTTTCCATCGTACGTGCGGTCTCGCATCGTGTCCTGAGGGGGGCAGGAAAATGGATCGTCAACGACTGACCACACTCGTGACGCTCGTAGTGGCCTTTGGTGTCACCGCCCCGGCCGCCAACGCCCAGAAAATCTACTGGACGCAGGTCGGCGAGCTGCCGCTGAACATGCAGATGAGACTGCTGCGTGTGCTGCAAGAGCGAGAGGTCCAGCCGGTGAGCTCAGAGGAACTGTTTCCCAGAGAGGCACGTTTGATCTCGATACGAACCTGGAGTTCGCGGAGCTCGTGCATCGACCGGAGCTACGGACAGACATGCTTGCTCGAGCAAAGAAGGATGTTGGATGCTTAACGCAATCGCTGTTGCGAATTGCTGAATCGCCACAATGAAAAAGGGCCGGACCATGACCACACCAGACAAGTCCACGCACCAGCAGGGTCGGCGCCGCGCCCACGACCACGGTGTTTGACACACCAGGTTGGCTGCCGCGCGGGGAGACCTGCTGGGTTGAAGAGTCGGCCGTATATAACGATTCATGAGATTCAAATCGATCTGACGCGGAGGACAGAGACACATGTACGATATAACACAGTTTACACTCTCAGACATGACCGCTTGCCGAGCAGCCCTTGGGCTCTTGAAAGAAACACTTGCCTCGGAGATTCCGTGCAGGCTTAAAGCCCGCGACTCGCTATACAGAATCGAAAAATGCCCTAAAGGCGTTGTTCAAGGGGAAGGATCAGGGCCTGGAGGTGGCGGTGTGCGTCCTTCTCCTGGCGGAACGTCTGCAAGTCCGTAAACAGGGCGTCGACCTTTTCGTCGGGCACCTGGGCCTGAATCACGGTCACGTTTCCCGGAAAGACCTGGGTGCCGAAATGCTTTCCGTCACGATCCTTGCCCTCGACCATCGAGTATCGCGCGTAATCGCCAATGTCGTGCCGATCGAGGATCGCCGTGACAATGTCGGCATACTCGAAATGGAAGCTCAAATGGAGCAGTTTCATGCGACGGCCTCCACGCGTTTCATTTGGGGTTTGCGACGGAAGAGCTGCAGCACCCATCCCTGGAGTTCGTCGAGGAGAGTGTAGACAACGGGAATGACCAGGAGGGTAAGCGCGGTCGAGGCCAGCATCCCAACGGACACCGAAACGCCCAGCGAGGAGCGGGCTTCGGCGCCTGCGCCATAGCCCAGCGCGATCGGCAGCATCCCCAGAACCGTCGAGATGGCGGTCATGAGAACCGGGCGAAAGCGGACGCGCGCCGACTCCTTCGCGGCCTGCATCGTACTTCGCCCTCGACCGACGAGCACGTTGGCGTAATCGACCAGGAGAATCGCGTTCTTGGTGACAAGACCCAACAGCATGATCAGGCCGATGAACGTGAACATGCTGAAGGTCATCCGCAGAGCATATAACGCGCCAAAGGCACCGATGCCGGCCAGCGGCAAGGTCATGAGGATCGTCAGCGGGTGCAGGAACGACTCGAACTGCCCGGCCAACACCAGGTAGATGAAGATCACGGAGAAGATGATCGTAATCGTCAGATAGTAGAACGATTCCCGAAAATCCCGCGCCTGACCGGCGACCGTATAGTCGAAGCTGCGCGGTAGGTTCTCGTCGAGGTAGTTCTGAAGCTTGTCAAGCGCGTCGCCCAGCGCGACGCCGGGCGGCGTGGAGGCGGAGATGGTCACCGAACGCAGGCGGTTGAAGTGATGGATCTCGCTCGGCCCGATGGCCTCCTCGATGTCCACCAGGTTGCCCAGAGAAACTAAGGCGCCGTTTCTTCCTCGCACGTACAGGTCGCGAATCGCGGTGGGCACCATGTTTCCCTTGCCAAGCACTTCCGTAATCACGTCATACCGCTCGCTCGCGCGTTCAATCTTGGAAATGTCCGGTTCGCCAAGCAGATATCGCATCGTGTTGGAGATGTCGGCGACGGAGATATCCATCTCGGAGGCCTTGTCCCGGTTGATGGTGACGTTGATTTGCGGCTTGTTCATCTTCAGGTCGGAGTTGACGCCGATGTACTCGGGCTGCGTTCTTAACCAGCCCATGACGGCCTCCTGATGGCGCGCCAGTGCGTCGATATCCGGATGTTGCAGGACCATTTGAAGCGGTGCGCCGCCCGGCCCCACCGAGGTGATCTCGTGAACATAAGCGCGACCATGGGGAATCTGCCCGAGGCGCCGGCGCATTTCCTGCATCAACTCGATCTGATGACGCTCGCGCTGCTGTCGCGGCGTGAGGTGGACGAATGCCAATCCCTCGTTGACCTTACCGGGTCCGCCTCCGCGCGATAGGCCAATGGCCAGGAACTGATGCATCACCTCGGGTGTTGCGGCGAGGACGGATTCAATCTGTCGGGCAAAGTCGTCGGTCTCCTTAAGTGTCGCGCCCTCCGGGGTCTCGAAGACGATCATAAACTGGGCGCGGTCGACCGTCGGGGCGAACTCGGTGGGCAACCGAGTGAAAAAGTAGATGCCCAGGCAAAAAGCTGCGACACCAATCAACACCGTGATTGCGCGGTGGCCCAACGCCCGCCCAAGCACCCAGGCATAGGCGGTATCCAATCCTTTGAACGCACGTTCCGACCATCGGAACAGTCTACCGTGGTGCTCGGGAACGCGCAGGATGCGCGAACAGAGCATCGGGGTGAGTGTCAGGGCAGTGACGGTCGAGGCGAAGACCGTAACCGCCACCGTTAAGCCGAATTCGTAGAAGAACCGACCGATCAGACCACCGGTGAAGGCCACGGGAATAAACACCGCGGCAAGGGACAGGGTATTGGCGACGGCGGGGAAAGCGACCTCGGTTGTGCCGGTGCGGGCTGCGGGTTTCGACTCGGCACCCTGTTCCATGTGCCGGTAGCTACTCTCCAGCACAACGATCGCGTCATCCACCACGATTCCGATGACCAGGATCAAACCGAGCATGGAGACCACGTTCAGGCTGAAGCCCAGGACGTGCATGGCGGCCATCCCGGCCAGCAGCGAGGTAGGGATCGCAAGGGTGGTAATGAGCGTGCCGCGCCCGCTGCGCAATAAACCAAGGATCACGAGGATCACAAGACCGGTGGCGAGGAAGACGGTCTTCACCAGGTCCGCGATGTTCTCTTTGATGTATTCCGAGTCATCCATGGCAATCGAGTATTTCAGACCGGGCGGGAAGTGATCGGAAAGACGCGCCATCCGCTCGCGCGCGGCGGCGGCCACTGCCACCGTGTTCGCATCGCTCTGCTTGACCACGCCGAGGCCCACCGCGGTCTGCCCCGTAAACCGCGCAATCCGCCGGTCGCTCTCCACGCCGTCGACGGCCTGACCGACATCCGCTACGCGCACCGGTGCGCCGTCTCGGTAGGTAATGATGAGGTCGTTCATCGGATCCGCCGACGAGAACTGGCCCCGCGTCTTGATCAAAAACTCGCGGCTTTCGCTCTCGATCCGGCCGGAGGGAATGTCCACGTTGTTGCGGCGGATGGTCTCCACGACGTCCTGTACGGTGAGGTGATGGGCGGCGAGCTTCGCCGGATCCAGACGCACACGCACCGCATAGCCGCGATCCCCACCGATTTGGATCCGCCCTACGCCGCGGATATTCTCCAACCGTTCCTTGATGGACTTGTCGGCGTACTCGGTCAGCCGGACCTCGTCCCACCGTTCGTCTCCCGTGAGTGCAATCCACATGATCGCCCGCGCGTCGGGATCGAGCTTGCGGACGATCGGTTCCTCGATGTCATCGGGCAGCTTGCGGCGGGCCCGATCCACTCGGTCGCGCACGTCCTGGGTGGCGACGTCGATGTCACGCCACAGCTCGAACTCGGCCGTGATCGTCGCGACTTCTTCACGGGCTTCGGAGGTCAGCTCCTTCAAGCCCTCGATCGTGTTGATTTCCTCCTCCAGCGGTTCGATGATCTCCGACTCGATCACCTCCGGTTCCGCCCCGTGAAGCACCACGTTGACGCTGACAATGGGGAAATCGACATCCGGGAATTCGCGCACCGGCATCTGGAGGTAGCCGTACATCCCGAAGATCGCGATGATCAAGAAGATGACGATCGTCAGGACCGGTCTTCGGATACAGAAGTTCCAGATCATCGGCGTTCGTTCGACTTATGTCTTGGGGAGGTTAATCCTGGTTCGCCTATTCGTCGTTGCTCTGGACGACTCGGATGCGGGTCCCGTCGGACAGATTCATCTGCCCTAGACGCACAACCTGTTCGCCCAGCTCCAGCCCCTCGCGGATCTCGACCCAACCCATCTCGCGCAGTCCGATGCGCACATCCCGACTTTTGGCCGCCTGATCCTCGACAACAAAGATCATGTAACCCTCACGTGTGGCTACAAGCGCCTCCTCCGGGATCACGGGTTGGCCCTCGCGCACGTCCAGGGTCACGACGGCTGTTCCAAACGCGCCGGGCTTCAGCAATCCCTCTGGGTTGTTCACCGCGGCCTTGACGAGGAAGTCGCGCGTGCTCTCGTCCACCTGTGGGCTGACGAAATACACTTCACCGTCAAACTGACGATCCGGGTAGGCGGAGACTCTGACCATGACATTTTGCTGGCACTGCACTCGCCCCATGAACCGTTCCGGCACGGTAAACGCGATCTCCATTCGCGAGACACGATAGAGCGTCGCCAGATGATCGCCGGCTTTCACATAGTCGCCGACATCTACGCTGCGTTCGGAGATGATCCCGTCGAACGGTGCCATAAGACTGGCATCATCCAATCGCGCTTCATCCAGCTCCACCTCCGCCTCCATGCGGCTGACCTCAGCCGCCGCCGCGCGGGACTCGGTCTCAGTCTCGTCCAACTCATCCTGGTCCGCCGAGCCGCGTTCGAGGAGTTCCTGCATCCGGTCGAGGCGCCGTTTGGCGTCCGCCAGCCGAACCCGCGCCGCCTCGAGGGCCGCCTTGCTCGCCGTGAGCTGGTGCGTCAGCTTCCTGTCGTCGATGGAGAACAGCAGTTGCCCTTCCAGGACCTCGCCGCCTTCCTCGAACGGGATGTCACGGATGAAGCCATCGATTTCCGGCTTGATCTCAACCGTCTCCGCCGCACGGAGGGTGCCGATGCCGCGTATGGTTTCGCGCAGAGTCTTTGCCCGAACGTGGGCAACCTCGACGGGAACGCCCTCGTTCTGTGCGGACCCGGGATTCTGCGACGCGGTCCGGTCGCAGCCCGCCAGGCCGCAAAATGTCACAGCCATCCCAATCACCATTACCGAGGCGAGCGGGAATCTGTGTAGCATGTTTTCGTGTCACCTCAATCCGGGAAACGCACGCCACGGCAATTCAAGGCCGTTGGGGGAGTAAAAACGTTGCGTTTCGTGTATTATAATCATCGGATGACTATTGTCAAACGGAAGATATTTCGCCGGGATTCGCGGTCGGAATCCGCGGCACTGCGAACCGCTCGACATCTGGCGCGGGCGGCGGTGGATCTGGTGTTCCCGCCGCGTTGTGTTCTCTGCGGCGGATGGGCCGAAGCAAAGACCGCATCCCTTTGCGCGACGTGTGCAACCATCGTGGAACGAGAGCGGCGACAGCCTGCATGCCCCCGGTGTGCCGCGTCGGTCGCGCCGTATGAGGTGTCGGATGGACGATGCAGAAGGTGCCGTAACCACCGACCGTGGGTGACCAAGACGGTCCGCGTGGGTCCCTACCACGTTGAGGCCATTGGTGAAGAGGTTGAGCCTCCCGGCGTATCCAATCTCGGGCGGATTGTCCGGACCTACAAGTACAAGGGGCGGGAGGAGCTGGAGCCGATCCTCGGCGAGTGGCTGGCGGAAGTAGTGGGTGCGGCCCCGTGGCTTCATCGCATCGAGGCGATCATCACGGTGCCAACCCATTGGCGGCATCGTCTCGGTCGACCGCTGTACGCAGCCGAGGCGCTCGCAGCGATCGTGGACAAGCGTACGGGGTTGCCCTTGGCCCCAGTCCTCAAACGCGTGCGGGGCGGTCCTCACCAGATCGGGCTCAGTCACACTGCGCGGGCGGAGAATGTTCGTGGTGCGTTCGCAGTACGTCGGGGCGTAACCTTGAAAGACGCCCGCGTGCTCCTGATCGACGACGTTAAAACGACTGGCGCGACGATCAACGAATGCGCGAAGGTCTTGCGCCGCGGTGGGGCTGCGGAAGTCTACGCAGCCGTTGTGGTGACGGTCAGCTCGGATCGCCACACCGGCCAGGTTCTCTCTTCGATCTGAGCGAGTGTTGGCTTACAGGAGTCGCCACGGCAGTATAGCCGTTTAGAGCGTTTTTCGATTCCATGTAGCGGTTTCGCGTTTTTGGAAGAAACACTTGCCTCCCAGATTCCGCGCGGGCTTCAATCCTTGACACGCGGTGTAGCTTCGCTGTGGGGCTTCGCCCCGTGGAACCGCGCGTCAAGGACAGGTCCCGCGGCTCGCGACACAACAACAGAAACTGCTCTAGTGACACGAAGGCGTCGGTGGTTCGTCTCGTCACAGCATGATTACGAGCAGACCCAGGATTGCCAGGACTACGGCAACGATCCACACCAGACGTTTCGAGCGCGCTTTGGGCCAGACAGGAGTGATCCAGTCACCGCAGTGAGGGCATTGCTGCGTATCCTCATGCACCGCGTTTCCGCAAGACGGGCATACAAGCACGTCGTCTTCCGGATCGCCCTCGTCCTCGACCCATTCCTCATCCTTGTAATCGTCGTCGTAGTCCATTGCAGCGATCCGGCTTGACGTGGTTAATCATCGGCCGGTGGCATCTCTTTGATGACCTCGATCATCGTTTTGAACTGCGGCGTTTCGCATCGATTGCACAGCTCGAACAGCACGCTCTCGACGGTTGTTACCCACACACCCTCCTGGCGCATGCGTTCGAGCGATTGTTCATAGTCGATTCGGCCTCGTGAGCCGGTGGCATCGGCGCAGACGAACACGTCATAATCGCGGCTGACCAGATCGAGCGACGTCTGCTGGACGCATACGTGGGCTTCGACGCCGATGACGATGGCCTGCGGCCGGTCGATCGCGAGAATCGCCTCGCGCACGTTGGTTTGCGCCCAGGCGCTGAACGTCGGCTTTTCGAGGATCGTCACCCGGCCTGCCTCCAGGCATTGCCGGATTATCTCATGCGTTTGCCCGAGGCCCTTGGGATGCTGTTCCGTGGCGAGGACGGGTAGCTCGAAGACTCGCGTGCCGTCAAGCAGTTTTCGACACGCCGCGATGACCCGCTCATGGTGACGCACTAACGGCACGAGCTTGTCTTGGAGGTCGATCACCAACACAAACGCACGGCCGGCGTCAAGTTGGCTGGCACGCATCACGGTGGTTCACTCCTGAGTACCCACGTGAAGTCTACGAACCTGGCGGGATTGGGTCAACGATGTGAGTCTCCGCCGTCCCTGCTGATAGCCAACGGCTGATGGCAACAGATCACGCCGTAAGTGCACCCTCAAGCCGGGAACGTCGCGTTTGCATTCGGCGTCTTGCCGCGAACGTGGAGTCCGCGTCCAGTTAAGGGCTGAGTGTGGAAGCGGTGTAGCTCGACGTTTGAGCGGTGTGTCTCGATGTTTGGTAGGAGTCTGGAACCGCTGATCTGAGCCCCAAGCGCCAGCGCGAGGTGTTGACTGGGGATAGAAGAGGAATCCGTCGATTGCGCTCCGGGCTCGGTTCAGGAATCTACCCACTATCCTGACGCGGACCCGCAACCGTAGCTGCATCTACGGTTCGCCTACTCAATACGTATACCCACTGATGGTCACGTCCCGCAGGCTCGGGCCGGAGATCATGACTCTGGACCCGCTTCGAAACGGTATACCGGAGTTGAAGTGTAATTCCGTCGGATTCTGGTAGTCCGGTCCGACGAATCGAAGCTTGATCTCCGTCTCATCACCGAATTCTTCGACAAGCTGGACGATGGCCGCACTAATCGAATCAGCCCTACAGAGAATATCCGTAACGACAAAGCCGTTCTCGCCGGGAACCTGTGGTATGATGACAATGGTGCCGCTGTCCCCGGCGCCGTAGAAACTGAGGATCTCCTTCCTAACACAATCTGGCCCCGTAAACTCCTGCTGCATGATGGCGTAATCCGCCAGGTCAACGCAGCCATCGTCGTTCGCATCGATGCCCGCCCTCGCAAGCATGAGGGGAACTGCGATCACGACGGCCCCCAATAACACAATCAACGGTACATGCTTCATGGCTACCACTCCCCAATCCAAGTGTGACGCCGGCCGGACTGCACTGAGTTTGGCCGCTCCGGTTCCGACTCCATTGACCGGTCTACGCAGATGCGTTCGCCGCCATGCGGAAAGCCCACCCGCTAAGACCAGCAGGCCCGGCACAGAAGCGCGTAACAGGACACCCCTTCAAAAAACGACAGAACGTCATAAGCGAGACGAACAGAGTCATTATACACCCGGCCGTGGAGTGAGGGAAACATTATAGCCCGTCTAGTAGGTAAGGACGATTTCTTCCATCTGGTCACAAGGCGACCGTGAACGATGCCATAACATGGTCCGGCGCCTCTTCCGCTCGCAGCCCACGCGGACGCCGCGAAGCCCGATAATCGTTCCGTTCCGTTCCGTTCCGTGACGTGGGTACAGTACCGTGTTTGACAAATGGTGCGGTGGTGACCTCTACCCTAGCTATGGGCTCAAAGCCTACGGCTCGGTCGCGCCGCAGGATCGCGCGCGGTCATATAGCCGTTTGGTGATGAACATTGCCGGACTGAACGCTTGAGGTGTCGTTACGGAGTCACTGGTAAGAGCACATTCAGTGAATCAACGGAGTGAGATAATGAGGAGTTGAGAAGACCCATGGCCACGAAGATTCCGACCCAGCAGATCAGGGCAAAACCGCTGCTGATCATGCCGACGGCGGCCCATTTCGCCCCGACCAGCCCGATCCCAGCCCGCCGTGCACGGCGAATTCGCGTCAGGCTGACAACCGCGAAACCCAGACCGATAACCTGTGAGACGAACGGGATAATGGCTGTCATGCCACAAATCGCCGAGGCGACTGCGAAACCATCCGTCCGGCACCGACCGAGGGTGCCGCCGGCGGCGGCGACGCCCACCGGACTAACCAACGGGAGTTGAGCTTCGACCCGCGTCACGGTTGTCTGAACCGGTCGGGCATACGGCACGTGGGTAAGGTCGCTCATGCTGAAACGTCCGAGATATCCAGGACTGTGGGGCTGTTTAGTCTCAAGCGTACAATTCGATTGGCGTTCGGGGATTGGCGAATGCGGATTGCGGAGGGGGATCTCCAGCTTTCCGATGACAGACGTAAGGCCAACCCCGCGGGAGGCTTGACCTTGCGATGAGGTTGGAATCCAATGCACAATGGTTACATGATCGCGGAAGCCTCCACACGGAGAGGTCCTGGAAAGGAAGGAAACGGGTGCGGTGCTCCGTTGGGATTGACAGTGATGCGGGTATTGCGCCGCGGGGTTTTGCCTCGAATCGGCCAGGGAGACAGAGAATGCGAAGAAGTAGGATTACGGAATTCGGCCTGACAGGGGCGCTGGTGACACTTTGCGCGAGCGTTGCAACGGCGGACTCGGCCGACCTTCGGCCGAAGTTCCAGAAGGACCGGATCACATACTACCGTACGGTCACGAAGATCACGCAGCGCATGGAGACACCCCGGCGGTTTATGGAACAGGACATCAATCGGGAGTTTGGCATCCGCCTGACGGTCAAGCAAGTTCACCCCGACGGCGGTGCCGACCTGGAGTATGCGATGCTCTACGTGGCGATGGATACCGGGTTACCTCAATCGACCCTGAACATCGACACTCGCAAGCCGGCGGATTCCGCATCGGACCCGGAATTTAACGACCTTAGCGCTGTGATGAACAGGCCGATCCTGTTGCACATATCGGGGGACGGCAAGGTCAAAGGATTTACCGGTGCCGAGGTGGTTCTGGAAGCTCTTCCTCGAGGAATGGCGCACCTGATCACGGAAGATACACTTCGTAAAGATCAGCACTTGCGCATGCCTGGTCGGAAGGCGGCGCATCCGACGAAACTAGACGGCAAGTGGGAGGATCAGTCGGAAACCCCATTCCCCGGAGGCAAGTTGATCCACTCGATCGGTTACACACTCAAGGGCATCGATTCCAAAGCGCATACCGCCGAGATTGTCGCGGAGTCCGTGCTGCGCTTCGAACCGGCGAAGGACGTGCGTGTTGCGGTCTCGGTGGAAGACGCCAAGAGTAGCGGACGGCTTACTTGGGACTTGGCCAAGGGAGAGCTTGTGCGGTCGGAAAGCGAGGTCCATATCGCCTTGAAGATGGGGAGGTCCAGCGGTCAGTCAGACGGCGGGATGAGCACCCAACACACGACCAAGACAACGACCGAGCGTGTCGCTTTGAAGGATCTGAACCTGCCTGCGGACACCAAGGGCGGTGACATACCCGGCGGCAAACTAGGGAACAAACCGTCCGACGAATAGGCTCGTCGAGGCAAAATGACCGGTCATCGGACGCAGCGGAGAGCCGGCCTTTGACCTCCCTGGAGCGTTGGAATCCGATACTACTCGCGTCACGTATGCCAGTGAGAGTCCGGCGATGTGCCCTGTCCCAGGCGATAGAGCGCGGGAGTTTCCACTTACCGACGAGCACCGCATGTTGCTTCGCATCCGTGATACGCTCTACGAGGGCTCGTGGGAGGATTTTGTGCGGGACTTGCGTGCCCGGGCCAGAGGTCGACCCCACGTATATCAGATCGTGCCCGATTCGCCGACCATAAAGGCCGCAATTGAGAGCCACCTGGACATGATCGCGAAGATGCAGGCCTGGGAAACCCGGCATCATTGCAC
Organism: uncultured Phycisphaeraceae bacterium; assembly: GCA_964548955.1. Taxonomy (GTDB): domain Bacteria; phylum Planctomycetota; class Phycisphaerae; order UBA1845; family UBA1845. The sequence continues at coordinate 31,677 of CAZJTP010000010.1, read as the reverse complement.
GCTTGGCGCGGAAGCCCCTACCACCGGCGAGGTCTGAGCGTCAGCACCTTTGGCGGGACCCATAACGGCCGTGGCATCGTAATCGGCCGGTAACACACTTCTGGTTGACGAACAGCACCGTTTCCCGTCAAATATGGTGACGTTGCGTGGGCTGCGCCTTGGGATAGCATTCCGGAGGCATCTCTCACGCGGGAAGTGCTCGCCCGGTTCGTCGAGATACACATACGCCTGAGTTGCACACAGGGAGCTGTGTTACATGCTGTCAAGCTTGATGGTTGTGTCGTTGTTGGGCCTCGTGTCAGTTGTGGGAGTGGAGCCGGAACCCAGGGCGCCGTTGATCGACGACGCGAAGCTCCAGGCGGCTGGGATGTTCAGGTACTGGCAAGCCCACCTGCCGATTTCGTCGAAGGACTCACTCGAACAAGCTTATCTGGTCGACGAGGCGCTGTACGTAATCACCGACAGCGGCAGCCTTTTTACGCTGACCGCGAAGACCGGACTGGTACGGTGGGCGGTGAAGCTAGCAGGGGCGGACCATCGGATATATCGCCCCGCACACATTCGCACAGCCAGCGGCGCCGGCCCCGTTGTGATCACCACCAGCGCCGAGGTGTTCGTCTATGACCGGTTTCGCGGCGACCTGATCCGGAGCTTCACGCCTCCGTTCGCCGCGGGCAGTTCGGCTGTTGGCTATGACGGCGCACTGTTGATGGGCAGTGCTGACGGGCGGTTCTACTCGCTGCAGATCAATCACCCGCGAGCCCGCGAGCCGTTCAAGCGTTGGGAGGTATTGGCCGGCGGTCCGGTTACGGCCTCACCGGTGCTGTACGATCACAACATGCTGCTGTTCGCCTCACAGGACGGCACGGTGTACTCCTGCCACGCAGCGGACAAGGCACTCAACTGGGTCTTTCGCGCGGGCGGGCCCGTCATGGCCGATCCGTATGTCGATGAAAGTGGAGCCTACGTGGCCACCATTGATCGTTCGCTCTACAAGCTTCACCTTGGAAGCGGACGAATCCTTTGGCGCGTGCGAATGCCTCAACCGCTTACTGAAGGACCGGTTGTGACCGCCCATACGGTTTATCAGTTCTGCATTGATAACGGACTCAGCGCGATCGACGCGGACACCGGCCAGGAGAAGTGGAGGAGTCCTCGCGGCCGCACGTTCGCCGCGCACGCCCGAGGTGGTGACACGATCTTCACCGATGATCGGCGGCTCGAGGTGGTGGACCACGACAGCGGTGATCTGCGACATACCATCGACGCCACCGCAGTAACTGCTGCCGTCTCGAACACGACTGATGACGCCGTGTACCTGCTGGGGCGGGACGGACGCGTTTTGTGCGCCCGCCTGGACAGCGTCCCGTACGTGCGACGTCAGCAGATCATCGCCGCTCGGGAGCGGTTGCATCTGCCTCCGCGAGATGAAGCCAAGGCGGTTCGCGGAGATACCGGCGAGTCGGCTACGGATAAGACCGATCCGGGTTTGAGCGATCCGCTTCGCAGCCGGCACGAACCGAAACGCCCGTGAATCGGCGCACGCCGGTCTCCGTGCCAAACCGGGCCCGAAGCGCAATCGACGGGTCGTGTGCCGAATGCACCCGGATCGGCGCCGGACGCTCATAACCACGTAGATGAATCTGCTCGTCATCAGGGCGAACAGGCGCGGTGTGCTAACCGATTCTTCCCTCGCGATCTTGCCCACCTCGATCCATCGCGTGTGACAAGACAACGCAACTCGATTACGATACGTTCCATGGCTGAGAAAAAGATCAAACGGGCGCTGATCAGTGTCTACGATAAGACGGGCATCGTCGAGTTCGCGCAAACGCTCGTTGATGAGTTCGGTATCGAGATTATCTCGACCGGCGGGACGGCCTCTCTGCTCAAAGAGAATGGCATACCAGTGACACTCGTTGAAGAGGTCACCGGCTTCCCCGAGATGATGGATGGCCGGGTCAAGACACTTCATCCCAAGATCCACGCCGCCATTCTGGCCGACCGGGATAACCCGGAGCATATGCGCCAGCTGAAAGAGCAGAGCATAGAGCCGATCGACATGGTCGTGGTCAACCTGTATCCGTTCGAGGAGACGGTAGCCGACCCAAGTTGCACGTTCGAGCAGGCCATAGAGATGATCGACATCGGCGGCCCGTGCCTCCTCCGCGCCGCGGGGAAGAATCACAAGTACGTTTGGGTTGTAAGTGAGCCAGGTCAGTACCCTTTTGTGTCACAGCTGCTAAAAGGCGAGCAGGTCCAAGGTGATCACTATGGCTGGAAATCACGGTCGCTGTTTGCGTCCGTAGGGTTTGAGTGGACGACACATTACGACGCCGGGATCGCAGGCTGGCTCTCGCCGTCGGCTTTCCCATCAAATGTCGAGGTGATGCACGGTTGGGGACCTCCACTCCGGTACGGCGAGAACCCACACCAGAAGGCGGCCCTGCTTCTTCAAAAGGTCCGCTCACGTGCTGTAAGTCTGCTGGAGGCGAGTGGCCTGGACACCACTGGTTCAATGTCGTTCAACAACTACGTGGATGGTGACTCCGCGCTACGCCTGTGCGTAGAGCTGTCCGTCAGCGACTCGCAGAAGGCCGAGGCTAAGGAACCTGCGCGAAGAGATCACGCATGCGTCTTCGTCAAACATACAAGCTCCTGCGGCGTCGGCGTTGCAGAAGACCCAGTCGAAGCTTACCGGCGGGCCTACCTCGGCGATCCGAATGCCGCAATGGGTGGCATCCTCGCGTGCAACTTCGACATCGACGGCGAATTGGCCAAAGGCGTCATGGACACGTACCAACGGTGGGGTAAGGAAGCCGGCGCCGGTGGGTTCTTCGTCGAGGTCTGGATTGCACCGAGCTTCGCGGACGACGCCGTCGAGGTAATTCGCACGGGCAAGAAATGGGGTGAGCGCGTCAGGTTGTTGTCGGTGGGCGAAATGCGGCCGGAGGCGCGCTCGTGGGAAGATGCCGATCACGGACGAGTGTGCCTTGGAGTGGCGAAGCGCGACCTGGAGTTCAGGCACATTACCCGGGGGTTTTTGATGCAGTCGCGCGATCTGATCGGCCTCAACGAGGAGCAGTGGAAAGTCGCGACCAAGCGCGCACCGACCGAGTCCGAAATGGGCGACCTGCGCCTCGCCTGGCTGATCTGTAAGCACACGAAAAGCAACGCGATCACGGTCTGCAAGGACGGCATGCTCATCGGCAACGGGGCCGGGCAGATGTCGCGCGTGATGAGCTGTCGGATTGCGACCTGGCTGGCGAAGGAAAACGGGCACGCCGACAAGCTGCCCGGTTCGGTCGCAGCCTCCGATGCGTTCTTCCCCTTCCGCGACGGGCCCGACATTCTGATGGACGCGGGCGCAACGGCGATCATCCAACCCGGCGGGTCGAAGCGTGACGGCGACACGATCGCAGCCTGCGACGAACGCGGCATCGCGATGATCTTCACGGGCACGCGGCATTTCAGGCATTAGAGCAGTTTCATTCTCTGTGTAGTGGCTTCACGGCACCCAGCGCTCCGTGTTCGGAATGACGTTTCGACTTCTCGACTTTTCTAATGTTGAACGGGTGGCAGAGGACCGAAGAGACGGTTCAGCTCGTTGATGATGCGAACGACGCGGCGGGGATTATGCTCCGCGCGGAATTCGCCGGCCAGTTCCGCCAACTTGAACAAGTGGCTGTCTGCCACGAGTCGCCGTTTCGGGTGAAGCCTGGCCAGATCAAGCGTGCCGGTGAGCGTCCTTGTACGTTGCTGCTCGCTGAAGAAGACCGAGCCCGCTCCCTCGAACGTCGCACCAACCCGGCCGCTGATGATATGGTAGCTCACGGTTCCGTTTATCTGCGTGCGATGCGCGACGGTGTCGCCGGGTATCGACCGCCAGACGGTGTGAATATGGATCACCTGCACAATTTCATTAATCGGATCGGATTTGCTGGGAGTCGCTCGCCGCAGGATGACGTCCACGTTGCCGTGGTCGTCGAGCGCATAATAGGCCTCGTCGAACGTCTCGCGGTAGCGTTTCGCACCATCCGGATCCCGGTAGTCCGTGATCTCAAACGTGGACATTCGAACCGAGCAGCCGGCTGCGGCAAATAACGGGAGCAGAAAGACTACGGTGAACGAAACGCCGGCGGCACGTACGGTGCGGTCACAACAGTCACAGGACCACAACCGCCAACTGCCCGCGCTGCACAAGTTCGCGTTCAACGTGTTTCCTTGCGGGGATTGATTCACGCCACCCGAACGATACCTATGCTCGGATTAAGCGTCAACGTGCGTTATCCGCCCCCTCGCACAGATCCGACCGGAGGGAAGGCCGGGAGCGAACGCCGTTTCAACATGCTCCTATCGGGAGCGAAGAACTACGCGGAGTGAATACACACGTCCAGTCCGGTCTGCTGATCAAGTCGTACGGCCAGTCGCTTTTCGACTTTCAAAAACTGTGAAATCACGCAAGGTCCGCGTTGAGCTTTTGGATCAAGGTGGGCAACGCTCTATAATAGGCGCCGGTTGGCGTGTGAGTGGATTCTTCACCCGACTTCTATTTGTTGGATCGGCATCTTGTGATCGACCAGGACTCAACGACCGACAAGCAAGGAACGCGTGACAACCCGCAGCGCAAGTGGCGGCTCGGCGTCGTTTCGTACCTTAACGCGAAACCGCTCATCCAGGGGCTCGACGCGGACAGCAACTTTGAGCTGGTCTTCGACGTACCCGCACAACTGCCGTCGTTGCTGGATCGGGGGGCTGTCGATGCCGCCCTGGTACCCGTGGTCGACCTGGTTCGTCACGGTCGGGCGTGGCAAATTGTGTCCGATGCCTGCATCGGCTGCGACGGCGAGACGTTGACGGTGCGTGTCTTCTCGCGCGTGCCGCCCGAGACCATCAGCAGGCTGAACACCGACCGCGATTCACACACCTCCGTTGTGCTGGCCAGGATCATCTGGCAGGAGCTGTATAGCCGGCGACTTGAGGTCGTTCCGCTTACGGAGAACGAGCCGGTCGACGCGTGCGAGGCGATCCTGTTGATCGGCGACAAGGTCGTTAACAACACCTTGATCGAGCATGACATTGAGACCGATCTGGGCTCAGCCTGGAAATCGCTCACGTCGCTGCCGTTTGTATTTGCGGTATGGGCCGCCCCGTGCGGGCTTGATGTGACGGGGCTTGCAACAAGGCTCTCGCGGGCTCGCGATGCCGGTGTGGAGTCGGCGGCGATGATCGCGGAAGACTTCGGTCCGGGGCTGGGCTGGCCGGTCACACTCGCCAGGCGCTATCTGACGAGTCGGCTTAGATTCACGCTCGGCCCCCGCCAGCGTGTCGGTATGGCCAAGTTCCTCAAACTCGCTCAGCGCCATCATCTCGTGGACGCTGGCCAGGAGTTAGTGTTCGCATGATTGGTGCACCAGCGAGCACCAAACCGTGCGCATCTACATCGCGCATCACGGATGAGGAAGCGTTCGAGCTGTATCGGGAATGCCCGATACACGAGCTGGGACGCCGTGCCCATCAGATCACGATGCGGTTGCATCCGGAAGCCTATCGCACCTACGTTGTCGACCGCAACATCAATTACTCGAACTACTGCACGGCCAAGTGCATCTTCTGCAACTTCAAGGCCGACCCACCGGGGATGAACTCCGGTCGGAAGGGCCTGCCGGAAGGGTACGTGCTGTCCTTTGAAGAGATCGGTCGCAAGATCGAGGAGCTCATTGAGATCGGCGGCACGCAAGTCCTGATGCAAGGCGGGTTGGTTCCCAAGGAGATTCTGCCGTTCAAGTGGTACCTTGATCTGCTGCGTTTCATCAAGCGCGAGTACCCAGGTATCCACGTCCACGCGTTCAGCCCACCGGAGGTCCACGCCTTTCATGAGATCTTTGGAATGAGCGTGAACGACGTGCTGCTGCGATTCCAGGAGGCCGGTCTGGATACGATTCCAGGTGGCGGGGCTGAGATCCTGGTCGATCGCGTTAGGTGCAGGATCGCCCAAGGTAAGACGACGGCGGACCAGTATCTGAACGTGATGCGCGAAGCCCATAAGCTCGGCATGCGGACAAGCATCACGATGATGTTCGGACACATCGAGACCGTCCGGGATCGGATCGAACATCTTTGCCGGATTCGCGATCTGCAGGACGAAACCGGCGGATTCACCGCCTACATCGGCTGGACCTTCCAGCCTGGCGATACGCCGCTTGGCCGGGTACGGCCGGTCGACGCCGCCCGCAACGACCTGTCCGATCGGATGCGCCTGGCGCTCGCCGACGCCCATGAATACCTGCGGACGACCGCGCTCGCCCGTATTTATCTGGACAACATTGCGAACATCCAGTCGAGCTGGGTCACGCAGGGTGTGAAAATAGGCCAACTCGCCCTTTTCTTCGGGGCCAACGACATGGGTTCAGTGATGATGGAAGAGAACGTCGTGTCGGCGGCGGGAACGACCTATCGCCTTACGGAGCAAAAGATTAGAAACGCGATTGCCGACGCCGGCTGGGTGCCCGGGAAACGCAATTGCTACTATCAACTCGTCGATGCCTGTTAGATCCGCTCGACGATGGGTGCCATCCATGGCGACACCCTGAGGCGGTCCGGCCGATCGAAGGATTTTTCAGTAGCGTTGTGACCCACTGACGTGTTACAATTTTGACCTGCGGTCAGACGGATGCGGGAAGGTCAGCTCCAAAGTGATAGTCTTCAAATCTGTCGGGACGTGATCCGTCCACGCGACGTCGGCTGCGGTAAAGACGCGAACTGATAAGCAAGAATGTGAGAGGGAAAGGACGGACTGGTCGTTGAGTCGCGGTTTCTGCAGCTCATGCGCTTTGTAATGCGCCGGTGCGTCGAACATTCCCCTAAACCAAGAAGCTGTGTACGGCCCGGTTGGTATGGATGCCACGGAGCCGAGAACGGATGTGGTCCACGATGCAACGGGACGCCATCTGGAACCGCGCTAGGGCGGATCTGGTAATCTCGACCGAGCAGGGTGATGAGGATGTTTTTCTCTGGGAGCACTCGATCCGCGTCGCCAACAGCGCGCTGCGAATTGCCAAGCTCTCCGTGGTGCAAGCTGCCTCACCGGATGAAACTGCGATCCTCGCTGCCGCTCTATACCACGATGCGGGGTGGATTGTGCGGCTAGAGGCCGGAGAGGTACAGCGCGGTGAAACCCTGGTTCGTCCCTTGTCGGAAGCCGATCGCGAGCAGGCGGCCGTCGTCCTGGAACGCAGCCTGGGTAAGTTGCTACCACCCGAGTCACTGGCCCGTGCGACCGAGGCCGTTCGAACACTCAAGGATCGCGAGATGGACTCGATTGAGGGGCAGGTCGTCGCCGAGGCTGACAATCTCGACCAGTTGGGCGTGCTGTCGCTGTGGACGATCATCCGTCGCGGCATGATCGATGGCAAAGGTGTCCGAGCCGTGATCGATACGTGGCGTCGTCGCAAGGAATACCGCTATTGGGACGCGCTTCTGAAAGACTCGTTCCGTTTCCCGGCAGTTCGCGCCATCGCTGAAAGGCGGCTGGAGCAGTTCGAACGTCTGATGGAAGAACTCGAAGCGCAGCAAGAAGGGGTGGATCTGATGTTTCCCTCCGAAATCCAACCGGCGGATCGAACCGCCCCAACAGCGCGCTGAATGCCACCTGTCTCATCCGCTCCCCCCCCGCACGCAAGCGGGTGCATCCCATTTTGTATGCTATGGTCCACGTTGCGTGGCCATGCTCATTCCGTGTCCCGGCAGAGCATGTCCGCGCCTTCGGTTTGGGCATGCCACACCCGTTTCGGGTCAGCGTTGAAGCGGTCTGTCGATTGTTCGCAGGAGGTCTTCGATCGGTCGGTCGGTGTAGTCAATCAGTGTCGGAAGTTGGCACGATGCGATCCGGACGCCGTCGGAGCCGGCCAATGTGTCGTAGGTGTCGACTCCGCCAATGACGCGGTCGCCTGCATCAGGGGCATGGACCGTAAGCCAACCGGCCATCACCGTTGTCGCTGCGGCCGAATATGACAAAGCCGTCATATGGGGCGGATCAAACGCACGGAGTTTGGCCAGTTGCATCTCGACGGAACAGGGAAGCGGGTTGCTCTTGGCGGCTGCGTCTATGGCGTCGTAGTCACGACGTGCTGCCGGCGCCTCGGCACGCAAGAAGCACATGGCCTCAAAGCCCGACAAGCGCTCGTCGCGGATCCCGCGCAGCTCCAGCCCACCGCGATCCGTTACACGGCAGATCTCATACGCGGTGCCGCGAGCGTGCGTTTTTGACCCGTGAAGCGTAAGGATTTCGGCGGCGGTGTAGCCGACCGAAACATGCTTACCGAAGTCATAGACATAAAGCCCAACGTATCTTTGTGGATGAGGGATCGGTGGGAGCTTCATGGTCAGGCTGCACTGTCTCTATGCGTCTTACGGCATGACCAGACGAACGAAGCGACGTTTCCCCCGCTGGAGGATGTCGCCGGTTGTAACTGCGATGGGTTTCACCGCATCCTCGATGGCGATGCCGTTCAAGCGAACGCCGCGCTCGGCGACCAGCCGCCGCGCTTCACTGCGCGATTTCTCGAACCCACAACGGGTTAACAGGTCAATCGGGGCGATCTTCCCGTTGCTGATCTTGTCGGCCGGCAGCGTAACGTCCGGCACATTATCGGGCAGACCACCACTGCTGCCGCCGTGCACGCGGCGAAACTCCTCTGCGGCTGCCTCGGCGGCTCCGGCCGAGTGGTATTGCGCGATGATCGTCTTGGCAAGCTGTTCCTTGACGTCGCGAGGATTGCACTTCGAAAGATCGGTCAGTATAGCGACCTCGTCTTCAGGCATCTCGGTCAGCAGCTCGAAGTAACTGGCCATCAGCTCGTCCGGGATACGCATCACCTTACCGAACATCTCGCCGGGCGGATCGGTCACGGCAACATAGTTGCCCAGCGATTTACTCATCTTCTCCTTCCCGTCGGTCCCGACCAAAAGCGGCATCACCATGACAATCTGTGGAGGCTGCCCGGTGTTTCGCTGGAAGTCGCGACCACAGAGGTTGTTGAACGTCTGATCGGTTCCACCGAGTTCGACATCCGCCTCGATCGCCACGCTGTCGCGAGCTTGCATCAGCGGGTACAGCAGTTCGTGCAGGTAGATCTCCTTGCCCTCGGCCTGCCGCTTCGCAAACGTGTCCCGCTCCAACATTCGCGCCGTGGTCATCTGGCTCATCAGCTTGATCACGTCGGCGAACGTCATCGGCGTGAGCCATTCGCTGTTGCGACGGACTTCCAGCTTATCCTCCGATAGGTCAAGCACCTTGCCCGCCTGTGCAAGGTAAGTTCGCGCGTTGGCGTCGATCTCCTCCTTCGAAAGCACGGGGCGGGTTTTGGACCGGCCCGTCGGATCACCGATCATCGCCGTGTAATCGCCGATGATAAGAACCGCCTTGTGCCCAAGATCCTGAAACTGCCGCAGCTTCCGTAGCACTACCGTGTGTCCGAGGGTTAGATCCGGTGCCGTCGGGTCCATCCCGAGTTTGACGCGCAATCGCTTCCCCGCGGCCAATCGCGCCGTCAGTTCCTCCACGGTGTACACGCGATCGCACCCCCGCAGGAGGAGGTCCAACTGTTGCGAGTTGATCGTGTGGTCCATGCTGCTACTTCACCTCGGCTGTGCCATTGAACATGATCCGCTCAATGCTTGTTGCGCGCCCCGTCGAGGATTCGACGCAGACGATGGCACCGGACAGACGAACGTCGTCGGTGGCGACGTCGAACTGGCTCGGCACGGCGGTGGTCATGGTCCTGAGCACGCGCTCCTTCTCTCGCCCCAGCACCGAGTCGTACGGTCCGGTCATGCCCAGGTCCGTCACATAGGCGGTGCCCTTGGGAAGGACACGCTCATCAGCGGTCGGCACATGGGTATGCGTCCCAAACAGCACGCTCACGCGACCATCCAAGTGCCACCCCATCGCCACCTTTTCACTCGTGGCTTCGGCATGCATGTCAACGGCGATGATCTTGACATCCTTGGACAGCCCCGCCAATACCTGATCCACGGCCGCGAACGGACAGTTACTCGGCATCTTCATGAATATCCGCCCGAGCAACGAGATGACGGCCACACGGTGGCTTGAGGCCGTCTCAAAGACCAAAAATCCCTTCCCCGGCGCCGACACCGGGAAATTGGCTGGACGGACGATGTTGTCCGAGGTTTCCAGCACCGGAATGATGTCGCGGCGACGGTAGATATGATCGCCCAGGGTCACCACGTCGGCACCGTAACCGATGATCTCCTCATGGAGTGCGGGAGTGATTCCCGAGCCCGCTGCGGCGTTTTCCGCATTGACAATCACGCAGTCGATCTTGCGCTGCGGGACTATGACCTTCAGCGCCTCACGGAGAACACGACGGCCGGGCCTCCCAACCAAGTCTCCAACGCACAGTAACCTGAGCTCCATCGCGATCCCACCGTGTATGATTAGCAGGCTGAACGTACGCTGAACCGGAAGCGGTTTCGCCCAACGAGCAAGTGCGCGAGAGCCGCAAACCGTGCATCCGCTGCCGCCCGCTAGCGGGCCCGCGCCACGATCCTAACCTCACGCAGGACCGTCACGCGAATCTCGCCGGGATACGTCATCTGTTCCTCGATCGTCTTGGAGATATCTCGGGCGATCTTCGCCGCCATCGCGTCGTCCACACGTTTGGCGTCGACAATGACCCTGATATCACGACCGGCCTGGATGGCATACGCTTCCTTGACCCCCTCGGGCTCTTTAGCAATCTCCTCTAGTTGCTGGAGACGCTGGATGTAGCGCTCCAACGATTCCCGCCGGCCGCCGGGGCGCGATGCGCTCATGGAGTCGGCGGCCATGACAATCGGAGTGTACGGGCTGGTCGCCGGGATGTCACCGTGGTGGCCTTCGATCGCGTTAAGGATCTCGGGACGCTCGTTGAAGCGTTTGCAGAAGACCGCGCCGATCTTCTGATGGCTGCCTTCAACCTCGTGGTCGATGGCCTTGCCGATGTCGTGCAGCAACCCGCAGCGGCGGGCTAGCCGACCGTCAAGGCGTAACTCGTCCGCGATGGCCTGACTCAGAAACGCCACCTCCAGACTATGCTTCAGAACATTCTGACCGTAACTCGTCCGGTACTTGAGACGTCCCAGTAGATCGAGTTGCTTTCGATGCAAGCCGCTGATGTTGGCCTCTAACGCCGCCTTCTTCCCCGCATCGATGATCTCGGCGTTCACCTCGTTGCGCGTTTGCTCGAACAGCTCTTCGATGCGGCCAGGATGAATGCGTCCGTCCTGGATCAACCGTTCGAGCGAACGACGGGCAACCTCCCGCCGCACGGGATCGAATGCACTGACGAGGACGACGCCGGGCGTATCGTCGACAATCACGTCAACACCCGTAACCTTCTCGAACGCGCGAATGTTGCGACCTTCGCGGCCGATGACTCGCCCCTTCATCTCGTCGGATGGGATGTCGACCGTGGAAACGGCGCTCTCGCAGGTATGCTCGCCGGCGTAACGTTGGATCGCCGTCAGAGTAATCTCACGCGAGCGCTGCATCGCCTCGTCCTTGGCCGCCGCCACCGATTTCGCAACCATCTCCGCAGCTTCGTGCTCGAGCTCACCCTGCACATCATCGAGGACCGTGCTCCGGGCCTCCTCGGTTGACATGCCGCTGATTCTCAGTAGCTGGTCGCGTCGTTCAGCCAGGAGTTGCTCCACCTGCTGCTCCCGACCGGCAAGTTGGTCGCTGCGGGCCGTCAGCTTCTTCTCAGACTGTTCGAGCTTCCGTTCCTTGGTGACCAGGGTGTCGAGCTTGGCTTCAAGATTATCCTCGCGTTTGGCGAGGCGTTTCTCCACGACCTTTAGCTCCGCCCGCATCTCATTGGATTCCGCGCGCAGCTTCTCCTGCCCTTTTAGGTACTCGGCCTTTGCGTCAACTTCGGCCCTCTTGCGAATGACCTCCGCCTCAGTTTTGGATTCGGACAGGATGCGATCCGCCTCGTTCCGCGCGGCGTCCAGGCGGGCACGTCCCAGCCACCGAGTCAGCAGATAGCCCGCCAGCAAGGCAACCATCGCGCCGATGGCACCTGGCAGGAGGAGGTGCAAGAGGGCCCACGCAGCCTGCGCCAGGATTATTGTCATCAGGAACATGTTCATTTCACCTTTATATTGACTTTGGTCTAATCATCGAGACGCATGGGAACCGGTAACGCCCGATCTTCGTCGGGACCAATTCCACGGATCGCGCCACTGCGCGATCGCCGCGCCCGATGAGTTTGATTAGAGAGTCAGACTCGCGTTGCCGCTGGGAAGGCCCGTTGACGGCGCGCCGATTGCCCTGATCGACTTGAGGCAAAAGCCGTGACGAAATGCGCAGCGAAACGTAACTGGCAGTCTATCAGTCTATGGCTACGAACACACTCTCAGACTCGATAGGGTACCTGGATTGCCCGTTCCGCTTTGACTCAAACGCATTGCCACTACAAACGACTGCATGAACAGCCGGAACAAAGCTGCTACCTAAGATGCCCGAAATCAACATCGCCAAAACCACGCAGTCTCCGGACAACGCGATTGCTGCATCACGTCAGAGGGATCATGTCATCGAGGCCGGCAACTGCCAACCGACGAGCCCAGCTTGCAAGTCTCAAGATCCTCACTACAACAAGGGCTCACCAACGGCATTCGCGAACTCTCCGTCCCGGAACCGCTTCCGGGATGATCGACGACGATCGTTCTCCTCACTCTAGGTCGGCGACCGAAAAACGCCGGTCGCATGCTGTAAAAAGCTTAAAGCAACAGTTTATGCACTGATGCCAAACAATACACCAATTTGGTAGCTTAGCCTCCGTCCTCCCTTTGTCAAGAGCTATCGGTCAATAACAGGGCAGGGCAATCGCATCTTAATTCAGACCGCGATTACCAGCATGAAAACGCAGATCAGAGCGATCGTGCGAAAAACGCCCGAGTGGGCGAACCAGCGTTTCCGATCCATCAGCCGGGGTTTCGCAATTTAGATGCGATTGCCCTGAATAACAGGGGGGTTCGTGACAGTTTAGGCGACCTTTCCGTACACGGGACATTTGCTCTGCCAATAATCCCGGCGTTTCGGGGCATGCATAGGTAGCATGGGTCAGTCGAAGTCGTTGCTGATCACTGCGGACTGCGGCGGCAGCAACAGCAGCCGAACGCGACTGTGGAAGGTGGCGCTGCAGGCATTGGCCGACGATCGGGGACTGCGTCTGGCGGTCTGCCACTTTCCGCCGTGCACTACGATGGTGGAGATCAAATCCCTGATGGACCCGGCCATGCTGATCGAGATCGAGGTCGATGCGGTGGTCCAGCTTGACGAGTAACGCTTACGCGGCGGTGAATCCGAAACCGGCCTGGTGGGAATACAAAGGACATAATCCTTCGGACGACAAGCATCGCCGTCATTGGACGGTGTCGGTCCGCTACGGCATGACCCGGAAGTCGATCGTGGCTTCGACGGTGCCGTTGTGCTCGAAGGTTCCCGTCCAAACGCCGGGGATAAGATCTAGATTCACTGAGGTCCAGGCGAAGCTCCAGAAGCTGATCCCCGCCGGTTCGGTCAAAACGGTGAGCTCGCTCGTTTTCACCACAAACCCGCCGGGATTGCTGATAGAATAGGTCAGCACGTCTTCCACGCTGACGCCGACCAGCTCGATCCAGCCCGTGATGATCTCCGTCGAAAACGAAACCAGCGGCGGCGGAGGATCGAATACCGGGCAAGTGTCAGCACTTTGACATAAAGTGTCGGCCACACCGATCCGGTTGACGAAGAACGTGTCGGGCATCGTAAAATCGATCTGGGCCGGTAAACTGTGCAACTGCCAATCGAACACAACGAGCTGAAACGATACCCGTTCGATCCCCGCACCGAGTCCTACGGTGAACGTCGTGTCCGGCGCGTTTGCGTCGCCGATTGTCGCGGGCGGGCCGGAGACCTGCATCCACCGATAAGAGAGATCCCAACCCTCGGGAGAAAAACTGAAACCTCCCAGAAGCGACCGCGCCTCCAGAAAGTCGACCGTGGTGTCACCGGGTCGGTCGATCACAGCCGTCGGACGCGACGCAAAGTCGACGGGCGGCGAAATCAGTATTGACATAGGAGTGACACCCTCGGCACCGGCGTTTCCACTGATGATGCCGAACCAGTATCGGCCGAAAAGCTCAGAAGGAAACCGAAACGGAATCGTGAACGCGCCATCCTCGTCAACCTCCGTGAGATCACAGAAGACGGTCTCAAACGAATCAGGGTCAACCAACGCCGCGCAAACCCACGTCTTCCCGTCGAGGACCCGTCCGGTGACGACGTAATCAGTCTGGTTCGTGTAAAAGAGCGCCGGGGGGAGGTCACCGGTAAGCTCGATCTGGTTGATGAGGAACGCGTCATCCGGCAGGGACGACGGCACGTATGCATTGAGCGTGGTGAGGTTGAGCCTGTTGGCTGACGTAACGACGTCACCTTCGACCGGGATTCCGTCATCAGTCGGGACTTCGTAAAAGCCGGTCGAGATACTCTCACCGCTCACATCGAACACCTCATAGTGAAGGTGCGGGCCGGTGGACAGACCGGTATTGCCCGAATACCCGATCACCTGTCCTCGGGCCACCCACTGCCCCGGCTCGACGGTCACGCCCTTGAAGTCCAAATGCGCGTAGAAGCTCTGCAGGCCGCGGCCGTGATCGATCGTGACGAAGTTTGCTGGCTGTACGTACTCCGTCGCGCCGGGCTGATCTCGCGGGCTCGTGTCAAGGATATCCACGACCTGTCCAGCCCCAGTAGCCAGAATCGGCGTACCGATCGGCATGGGGATGTCCCAGGCGAACAGGCCGACGTGACTGAACGAACCGTTGTTGCCCTGACCAACGGTTCGCGCTCTACCCGCGGCCCACGGCAGGAAAAACCGGGGGACACCGTCGGCTGCGAGTGCCTGGAACTCAGCCGTGACCGACCAGTCCCGGTTCATCACAACCGTCGCAAGGACGTTGTCGCTTTCGATGTCACCGCTCCAGCGATGGAACCGGAACTCCTCCGCGGGTATCGCCAGCAGGGAAACGCTTGTACCGGCGGGATAGCGGGTAACACCCGGTGCCGGCACCGTATCTCCACCACCGCTGACACCGATCACCAGCGAGAACTCTCCCGGTGCGCCGCCCGTCACCGTGATCACAACCATATCCGACGCGGTCCGTCCGGCTTCATCACCGATCACCAGCGTAATCCAGTGCCTGCCGACTCCGAGCGAAACCACAGCGACGGCACCCGTGGCGATTAGCTCCTCGTCCTTGAACCACTCGTAGCTCACGACTTCGCCGCATGAACTCACTGAGGCGGTACCGTCGAGCTGTACGAGGGCCGCATCCACCCCGTCAGCCGTGGCTGATGTCGCGGTGTGTCCTGCATCCGCCCACAGGCCGGCGGCATCCGGGTGAAACGGAAGAAACGTAGTGAAGTCATCCGTGCAGCCGCAAAGTGCGACCGACGCGCTGGTGACCATGAGGCCGAGCAGGCGAAACCGAGTGGAAACCCGTTGCGGAATGCGCTTGGAAGAAGGGGCGGACCGGAATCGTCGGCAGGCTTGGATCAAGGTCAACCTCGAAGCATCGGGCTTGCGTCTAATCATAGGCCGGCCCCAAGAGCCAGGCCACAGTATCCAATCTGGGGGGTCGTTCCTGTACATCCGGGGACGACGGCTGGTCGGCGAACACCGATGGTTTGCAGGCTCCGACGTGGAGACGAAACGTGGGAACCGTGACAGAGTCGGGTCTCCGGTGCGTAAGTATTTGTAAAATATGTGGTTACGCACCCCCCCACGGGCCACGCCCGTACTATCCGAATTGCCCCGTGCCTGGATCGGTAGGCCTTTGCAATACTGGTATCAAGCGGAAATGCGCTGCGCTCCGATAATATCTTGGTCGTGGACGGAACCGATCACTTCATGGAGGCGACGGATCATGGACCTCGAGGAACGCGCTGAGATTCGCAACGCAACGCAACGCAATCGTCGTGCTCCGGGTGAACCGGTAGAGATTGCCGTTGCCTTCGACGGCAACGGTGACGTCGGGGACGATGTCGCGCTCGGTCCTGTCGAGCTGACGATCGAAGCCACAAATACCGAGCTGGAACCCGCCCGCTGGCTCGACGACGAGTGGTGGACAGATGTCATCCAACGCTGGGCCGGTTGTCTGATCACCGTGCATATCGCGCCGACACCCGGCGCACTTCTCCACCCGGTTGTCCTCCATCAGCTTATGATGTTGCGGCGCGTCACGCCTCACTGGCGGCTTGTCGGGCACGCCGATGCTGACGAAATGACCGCGGACGACGCTGCCTTACAGGTCGCAAGAAGCCCCTATCACGAGATTCGCTTCGCGGATCAGCCCGGACCGAACACACCGGAAACTGACCGGAGTGCGCCGCAGGTTTCGCTGGAGGAGTTGTTCGGCCGTGTCCGTCAGGAACAATCACGCCTGGGTACCGAGGCCCCAGTCCTGGTGAGGCTGCCATCAACCATGACAAAAACGTCCCCTGCCTCAACGCTGATGATCGAGCCGAGACACGAGACGCTCGCCCTGCGTAGCCGGTGAAACAAACTCGATAAGCGCTCGGGCACCTCAAGTCCAGAGGACAACCGTGTTGAACTCTGTGGGACCGACTCGGAGTCTGTGGCACAAGGTTGAGGTCTGCACCGCGGACTTGGGCTTTGTGGGACCGACTTTCCAGTCGGTCAACAATGCATCGCGAATCCCGTGCCTGATCAACACGGCAGCTCGCGCGTTGTCTTCTTGCCCAACCTGGAAGCCTCCGAACACCTGATCCGCCTTCAACCCTGCCCGGTCGCCAGCGGCTGGGTAGGACGCTACGATGTCCTCCATGCCGCTTATCGTACAGAAATTCGGCGGCACGTCTCTGGCAAGTGCGGAGAAGGTGCACCGCGCCGCCCGGCGTGCGATCCGCGCGAAGCTGGAAGGCTCTCGCGTGGTTCTGGTCGTCTCGGCGATGGGTCAGACAACCAACGAACTGCTCGGACTGGCCCATCAGATATGTGCCGACCCGCCGAAGCGGGAACTCGACATGCTACTAACGACTGGCGAGCAGGTCTCGATCGCGCTTATGGCCATGGCGATTGACGCGGCCGGACACGAGGCCATCAGCCTGACGGCGGCCCAGCTCGAGCTGGTCACGGACAGCGCCCACACGCGCGCCCGGATTCAGCGGATCAGTCGCGATCGAATTGAGCGGGAACTGTCCGCGCACAAGATCGTCATCATCGCCGGCTTTCAAGGCATCGACGCTGGCGGTGAGATCACGACGATGGGGCGCGGCGCGTCAGACACGACTGCCACGGCCTTGGCAGCGGTTCTCGGCGCGGAGGTTTGCGAAATCTATACCGATGTGGACGGTGTCTACACAGCCGATCCGCGGCTCGTGCCCCAGGCGAAGAAGATCGACAGGATCAGCTATGACACGATGCTGGAGATGGCGGCGTCCGGTGCGGCGGTGGTGCACTCCCGAGCCGTCGAGTTCGGAAAGAAGTTCAACGTGCCCATCCACGTGCGTAGCTCGCTCACCGACGCGAAAGGAACGATGATTATGGCCCAGACTCCCGGCACGGAGACGGTAACCGCTGACGGCGTTACGTTGAAAGAGGATCTGGCCGTGGTCTCACTGACCGGCGTTCCCAATGCGCCGGGTGTGGCTGCACGGATCTTCGGGGAAGTGGTACGACATCATATTCTCGTCGATGACATTGTGCAGAATATCTGCGAAGGGGGAAAGTTGGCCAACCTGGGCTTCTCGACAAACGCCGGTGAGGTTGCAGAGGCCCGGGCGGTCTGCGAGCGCCTGGCAGCCGAGCTGGGCATCGCGGGCGTGGAGATCGACGAGGGAGTCTCAAAAGTCAGCGCGGTGGGCGTAGGGCTGCAAACCCACGCGAGCACCGCAGCCACGATGTTCGAGGCGCTCGCCAATTCGAAGATCAACATCGGCAACATCTCGATGAGCAATATCGTGATCAGTTGTATCGTGCGCCGCCAAGACGGACCGAAAGCCCTGCGGTGTCTTCATGATGCGCTTGACCTCGACCGGTCAGACGACGGTGACGGCCCGACATGATGTGGTTTCGGCGACGACGTTCAACGCTTCCCGGCTCGATTGTCATGCCATCGCATTGGCATCGCTATGGGTTTCATGCACTTGTTGTTGCGATCGTCGCGGTAGGCCTGGTATGCGCCCGGTCGACCAAGGCGCCGGTCCGGGGCGACGATCATGCGCGCTACCACAACCGTTCATTTCGCGTCGTGTATGTTGTGGACGGTGACACGTTTGACATCGATGCTCCTGATGGTGACAGAAGTGTGACACGCATTCGATTGTGGGGTGTTGACACACCGGAAGCGGGCCGCAGCGGGAAACCGGACATGCACTTCGGCCGCGAAGCGAAGGCGTTCGCGGAGCGGACGCTTACGGGCCGCAGCGTGCACGTCGCACTCTCACCCAAGCGGACGCGCGGCAAGTACGGCCGACTGCTCGCCTACGTGTTCCTCAAACGCGGCGGGCACATGTTCAACGAGATGCTGCTCGAAGAGGGGTATGCGTATGCAGACCTGCGGTTTGACCATCACTATTACGAACGATACCGGACCATCGAGAAGCACGCCCGCAAGACCGGCGTCGGCTTGTGGGCGACGGTAACCCTGGACAAGATGCCCGTATGGAAACAACGCTTCGAACGCAAGGACGCAAAGTCCGGTGATTGAATCCCCATATCCAAAGCGGCGATTCTCATCGTGTGCCACTGCTCTGCGAGCAGTGCCTGGCCGAGGTCCCGTCAGGCCGATCTGCTGGTACGAAGGGTGTGGCACACACGAGTTTGTAACCCGTGCGTGCACCGGTTGAAACCCAGTGCCACAGGATTTCCAGCCCGGTTGCCTCGTGTTTCTCCCTCTCCAAGACAACTCGGCGGCATCAAATGAGGGTAAGGGGGCGTAGCGCTTCGACGCCCATTCCACGCTTGGAGCAGTCGACCCATATAAACTAACCGTCCGCGTGAATAATATGGGCTAGCGCTCAGGGATGCGAGTCGGTTTGCGGTGGCGAAGACCAGCGTGCGAAGTGGCGGCGGCAGGAGGCGTCCATGTGTTCCTCGACTTCGCGATGGAAGTTGCGATAGGCCTCGAGAAGGGCCTTGCCCTGCGGTGTCAAGCCCGTGCCACCGCCGCCGGATCCACCTCGCTGAGGATCGACCACCGCCAGGCCGGTGCGCTCCTCGATGAATCTCAGATGTTTCCACGCCTGCCGGTAGCTCATGCGAAGCTGCTTGGCAGCCGCCGAGAGCGATTTTGTGGCCGCGATCGTCTCGAGCAGGCGAACCTTCCCCGGACCTAAAGCGTTGCGCCCGCCAATGTCAATCCAGAGTCGCAGGCGTGCTTCCCATGCACCGGGAGGCGTGCGGTCCTCGGATCGCGGTTCACGCTTGCGTGGACCGGGTTGGACTTTCGGCACGGATTGTCTCCGTTGAATTCTAAAGCAGCCTTTGGCCGTTACCAAAGAGGCCTTGATCCTTTCTGCTCAAAAAACGGCGTTCTTGCCTGACCATAGTAGTGTTCAAGCAGCCACGGAAAGGAGAACGCCGTGAAACGATTCATCGACGAGCATCGGGCCGCGATCACCGGGACGATTTCCTGATTCGGCCGGATCCTTCTCAAAGGCCATCTGCCTTTGGGATAGCCCGACGCCATGGAACGATACATATCCCGTCAGGGCCTGCAAATCAAGGACTTTGCGCGGTTCGTGTCCCAGCAATCCGAACGAATCAAGCAGCACGCCATGGCCATGGCCAACAGGACCGGACGTCCATACATCTATCTGAGTGGACCCGTCCGCAAGGAACCTGAGAATTAATCCACGACCGGGCCATGGAGGCATCAACTGTTGAGAGCCAAAATCGGACACCACCCGCCTCGAAATGGAAGATCGAGCTTTGCCGGACAAACAGATCCGCGTGGCGCGGAGCCCGACGTAGACTCTTACTCCACAACTTTCGCGCAAGTCGCGCTCATCTTTTTGGTTGCGGGCGCAAGCTCCCTCGGCGCGGGCGAGCATGGTCCGACCTATTGCTTCTTCGGCTTCGACTTCCAACGGCGGTGGATCCAGAGGTATTGCTCCGGGGCCTTACGAACCATTTCCTCGATCGCGGACGTGTAGGTCTGTGTGATCCAGCGGAGCGGCTCATCCTCCCGTTCCCACTCGTGAGGGCGGAGGATTCGCTGAACACCGACTTCGTATTGAGCAACGTCACCAAGCCGCCGCGCGTACCCGACGATGATCGGACATCCCGTCCACATCGCCAACAGTCCGATGGATTTATACGTCGACGCCGGCTGACTGAAGAAGTCAACGAACAATCCCTTCCGGCCTGCGTCCTGATCGCCGATGAAGGCGAGCAACCTGCCGTTCCGCAGGACCTCCCGGGCGCCGATAACTGCACCCTTCTTGTCGAGTAGGATCAGGCCGTGCGTCCGGCGGCTCTGCACGACGAAGCGGTTGAGGTAGACATTGTCGAGAGGTCTCATGACGGCGGCCACATCGAATCCGAGACTCGCCAGCAGATGCCCGGTGACCTCGAACGAGCCGTAATGACCCGTAACCAGGATGACTCCGTTGCCGCTTAGGATCAGTTCGCGAGCTTCGTCGAAGTTGCTCAGCCGGATATAGCGGCTCCAGGTGAACGCGTTGATCAAGCGAGGCAGACAGATCGCCTCCACCGCGAACATGGCCACGCTTCCCAAGCAGCGGTCGGCGATTCTCACAAGCTCAGCGGGTGTACGGGTGTCACCCAACGACGCGGTCAGATGTGCGATCGCCCGTTGTCGATGTCGAGGCATCAGATAAGGCCAGAGCCGGGCGAACCATCGCGCGGTCCGCAGGTTCCAGTCTATCGGGAATATCTGCATGACGGAGAACGCCACGCGCACCAGGATGTACACGATCCAGGCTGTCGGACCGGATTTCACCTTCATGCGACGCATCGTAGCACGGGCAAGCACGGGTGACCAAGTGACGGGGAGTGCTTCGAGGCGATTCCACTACCGGGTGCCAACCTGCCTTGACGGTGAATGTGATCCGGGCGATACCATCCGGCGATGAGTGGAGATGCCGCATCCAGCTACAGAGAGACCGGCTTTAGCCTTGCCGATTTGGACTATGAGCTGCCGGAGGGACTGATCGCGCAGCACCCGCTGCCGCGTCGAGATGCTTCGCGTTTGCTTGTCGTTGATCGGGTGACCGGTCGGCTGGGCGACCGTCGGATCGGCGTGCTGCCCGGGTTGCTCCGACCGGACGACCTGCTGGTCCTTAACGACACAAAGGTCCTGCCGGCAAAGTTTGCGGCACGGCGACTCACCGGCGGGAAGGTGGGCGGGCTGTTCGTGAAGGAAGAGAAGCCGGGCACGTGGCGGGTCATGCTCGAAGGCTCCAGGCGGCTTCGTGTGGGGGAGTCCCTGACCATTGTCAGCGGCGAGGCGCCGAGACGCGTGACGCTTACGTTGTTGGAGGCGTGCGGGGCGGGCTTCTGGCGCGTGCGGGCCGATGCGGGAGGTTCGGCGGAGCAAATCCTTAGCCACGTTGGTGCCACACCGTTGCCACCATACATCCGCCGCAACGGGGATGATCCGGCGATCGAAGACGATGATCGATCGCGATATCAGACGGTCTACGCACAGCGATCGGGGGCGATCGCCGCTCCGACAGCGGGGCTGCATCTAACCGGTACACTGCTCGACAAGATCCGCGCTCGCGGCATCGAGACGACGTACGTCACGCTGCATGTCGGCGTGGGCACGTTCAGACCGATCGAAGTCGAGTCGGTGTCACGGCATGTCATGCACGCCGAATGGTATGAGCTGCGGAACGAAACCGTGGAGGCCGTGCATCGATGTCGTGAGCACAACGGCCGCGTCGTCGCGGTCGGGACGACGAGCGTTCGTGTGTTGGAGTCGGCGGTAGAGCCGAACGACCCCAGCACGGTTCGCGCGTCATCCGGAATGACGGACCTCTACATCTACCCGCCCTGCCGATTCCGCGTCGTCGACGCGCTCTTGACGAACTTCCATCTTCCTCGAAGCACGCTACTGGCACTGGTGATGGCGCTCGCGGGCGTGGAGTGCATCCGCCGGGCCTACCGCCATGCGATCGAGAGCGGCTATCGCTTCTACAGCTATGGCGACGCGATGCTGATCCTGTAAGCTGGGGCATCGAGGAGACGCCGCAGCCTGTTTTGCCGGAGAGTTAGCATTGTTGGGAATCGTCGAAGTCTTTGAACTGGTGATGATCGGCCTGTTCGCCGGTTTTGTCGGCGGGATGCTCGGCGTCGGCGGCAGCATCGTGATGATCCCCGCAATGACCGAGGTGCTCGGGCCGAACCAACACCTCTATCAGGCCGCGGCGATGATCGTCAACTTCTTCGTCGTGGTCCCAGCCGTATATCAGCACCGCCGGGCCCGGGCCATTGACGGTGCGACGGTTGCCCGGATTATCCCGTTGGCGATCGTTGCGGTCATCATCGGTGTCGGACTCAGTGAGCTGCCTCTATTCGCCGGAGCGGGCGAAGCGTATCTGCGCGGGCTGTTCGGATTATTTCTGTTTGCCGTGGCTGTGAGTGATTTGTATCGCCTTCTGCGCCCCACCAACCGTCAATCAACCGGGTTATCCAATACATCACCCACCCTCGCCACTGAGAATCGTGCGGGATGGATCTTCGCAGCCGCGGTCGCCATTCCTACGGGTCTTGTCGCGGGACTATTAGGGGTGGGAGGCGGAGTTCTTGCCGTCCCGCTGCAACGCCGGTTTTTGCGCGTCCCGATTCGAATCGCCATCGCGAACTCCGCCACGATCATTATCGCCACAAGCTCAGTCGGCGCGATCGCGAAGAACTACGCCTATGTAACCGAGCACGACCACAGCCTCAAACCGTTTGTTCTGGCGGCTTTACTGATCCCCACAGCCATGATCGGCAGCCTCGCGGGCAGCAGGTTGACTCACCGTGCACCACTTACGTTCGTGAAGGTCGCGTTCTTCGCGCTGCTGCTCGTGGCAGGCGTTCGACTCACCTACAAGGCTGCACGCTCGGTATCGCGTCCGGCACCCGAGGCACTTCTCACTCAATCAGCCTCAGAGTGTTCTTCGGTTCTGCATAGCGAGCCGCGGGACCTGTCCTTGACACGCGGTTCAAGGGGGCGAAGCTCCCGCAGCGAAGCTGCACCGCGTGTCAAGGATTCAGCCCGCGCGGACATCGACGTGCGTACTAGCCATCAGAACCGTAGCGAATACTACACGAAAGCGGAATGTGCTCCAGCCGATGATCCTTGTCCGTGCAGACCTGTGGCCATGGAATGGAGGCAGGCGGGCTCAACTTTTTCACTCCGTGTCACCGATACGAGTTCAAGACGAGAGTCACGGCCCCGTGCGGCGCCGTCGCAATCAACAGGAGTGAAGTATGAGCAATCGACGTACTTGCGTGCAATGGTATCGAGCGATGGCAGCCGGTCTAGTTGCTATTACGCTAAGTGGTGTGACTGGCTGTGTCACCGGGCGGGAGTTCCGCGAGGCAGCCGGCCCGGCCGTGAAGACCGGTGTCACACAAATCGTGAATGGCCTGCTCGACGGCCTGTTTGCCGCCATCGAGCCTGAAACAACCACCGACTCCGGCAGTTAGAGCGTTTCTCGGTTCTATGTGGCGAGCCGTGCGCTAGCACGCGCGGATCTACCGGAGCGCGCGGCCTTAGGCCCCTGCGACATGCCACCCGAAAACAGAATCTGCTCTAATGCCGTGTTTCACGAGTTCCAAGGCTATCGACCGTGGGCGATGGCCAAGCGCGGGTGGCATGGCCCACGCTTGCGTGGCCATGATGAGCACGCACCGGTAGAGCATGCCCACGCCTCCAGCTTGCACACAGTTGGCACTCTGTGAAAATGGCATAGCTCAAGACGCCCCGCACAGCGTTCAGCGTTGGGTGAGCGTCAACTTAAGGAGTAAACGCGGATTCGGCAGGATTCCACGGTGCAAACAGCGCTCGGATCGCTGATCCGAGCCATCCTTGACATTTCGCGCGGGGCAATCGCCCGCATGGACTCGCTCGTGCTCCGGGCTCGGTTCAAGACTCTACTTACTAACTTGATACTCACCCGTACGGCAGGGCAATCGCATCTAATTCTCTGAAACCTGCTTGGCGGGGCTGAAAGTGAAGCTCGGCAGTCTTGTATCGTGTCATGCATATTCCCACGACTCCCGCTCTCAGCATCAAAAACACGGTTGCGGATTTAGATGCGATTGCCCTGACCCGTACGGGCGTGGGGCTGTGTCACGTTGACGCACGGTATCTACGCCGCTAGACTTTGTTGGATACGCATCGAGGCGCGCGATGGGCGCGACGTTGTGCGTCGGTTCCTCGACTATCTCCCGATCCGACACTCACGTGAGCCTCCTCAGCCGGTTGGCAGGACCCACCCGATGGTACAATCCGACATGACCGGGCCGGATGCCGCACGGCGGATAGTGTCGGGCCATACAGGATCGGCGTCATTCACCCTGTCCGGGCGGGCGGTCCTGGCGGCCTGGGTTGTCTCCGTCGCCATGCACGCCAGTTTGTTCTTCGTGATGCTCGTGTTGGTGTTTCCCTATGCGCCGGGTGATCAGGAGCCGGATGTTCCGGCGACTCATGCGGAAATCGTTGGGTCGGTGGAGGCGGCATCGTACACGCCGTCTCCATTGCCGGATCTTACCAAACACGTCGAAGTGCCCGATCCGCAGCAGGCGCGCCTCGTGCCCAAGGAGATCCCGGAGCTTTCCGAGCTGACCACGATGAAGAAGCCCGAGCTCTCGATCATCGGGATCGGGGCCGGTGGCGGTGATTTCGACCAATACCGGCTGCCGATGGACATCGGGGCCGGCACGGAATTCTTCGGTCTCGGCAGCTCCGCCCACGGCGCCCGCAAGATCGTCTACGTCGTCGACCGTAGCGGCTCGATGATCGACAGCTTCATCTATGTTCAGGCGGAGCTGAAGCGATCGATTCAGGCCCTTCGTCGCAGCCAGAAGTTCCACGTGATCTTGTTCAACTCAGGTCCGCCCTTGGAAAGCCCGCCCAAGCGGCTTGTCAGCGCGATCGAGGCGCACAAGCGGCAACTAATTGAGTTCCTCGAGACGGTCCTGCCCAGGGGTGATACCAAACCCGAGCGGGCGATGTGTCGCGCGCTGTCCCTTAAGCCCGATCTGATATACCTTCTTTCGGACGGGATCGACTTCCAGCCAACGCTGCTGAGGAGACTCGATGAGTGGAACAAGGACCGACGGGCGAGAATCTATACAATCGCGTATCTTGACCAGACCGGCAGCGAGTTGTTGGAACGAATCGCGCGCGAACACAACGGCGAATTCAAATTTGTCACCGAAGATGATCTACCCTAAATCCCCCATTCAAATACCTGACAAGTACAACCCTTGCGGAACCCGAGCAGCGGGCTTTGGTCCGCGCGGGCTGAAGCCCGCGGCTCAACGGGGTCCCTGTCAGGTTTTTGTCATCGTCTGTCTGGTCGCGCTCATGCCCGTGATATCCGCTCGCGCGGACCAGATCGTCACGAACAAGAGCAACTATCCCGGTGCCAAGATTGTCGGTTTGCACGATGGGCGTCTGCTGTTCCGCGGCGCCGACGGGCAGATTCAAAAGGCTTGGCTCGATGAGGTTGAGCTTATGATCGTCGACCGTGGCGGCATTTTTGATGACTTCAACCAGGCCGAACGCTTCTTCGCACAGAATGAGCACGAACGGGCCATCCTTCGCTATCGCCGCACTTTTCGACTAAGTGAGGACTTCTGGCGCGACCTGATCGCCGCCCGGTTGCTGCTCGCTTGCGATGCAGCCGGGCAACTGGACAACGCCGTACTGAACTTCATACGTGTGCTGAACGGCCAGTTTGCCGGTCCGCCTGCGGCTGCGAGGCTGATCCCCAGGTTGATCCCGGACAAAAGGAACAGCCGGGTGCAGCGGGCGATCGAACAACTCGGCACAGCTCTCTCCGGTGACGCCGGTGAGGCTCAGCGGGTGTTGCTGTCCGTGCTTCGATATGAGATTCTCCGGCGCACGGGCGACAAGCGAGCGACACCAGCCGCAACGAAGATCGCAACGTTGTCATTCCCGACAAGCGCGCGGTCCCAGCGCGTCTACGAGATCCAGCTTCACGCACTGCGGAAAGTGCTCGAAGACCACGTTCAACCGACGGAACTGGACGGCCTGGATCACGCCATAAGGAACTGCCCCGACGGGTTACTACCGGATTTTCTCCTGCTCAAGGGGCATGCGTTGTTGCGGACGGCCTCGGCGCGCGAAGATATCATCCGTGCGTCGTGGCCCTTTCTGCGCGTGGCCATCCATTTCCGCGACGATCCGCGGGCTCCAGAGGGATTGTACGGAGCGGCGCTGGCGCTCGAGCGACTCGGGCGAACGGATAAGGCGATCGAGCTGGTTGACGAGTGCCTTGCGCATAAACGGCTGACAGACCAAACCAGGTCATTAGCGGAGGAGGCGCTGGCGCGGTTTCGCTCAGCGAAGACACCGTAGGGATTGACCGGGAATCCGGCATCACAGCGACCTTACATTTGAAAGGGAGGATTCGATCTTGGTACGAGTTGTTGCCCTAATTGCTTTTCTGGCCGTTGTCGTGGTGATGATGGCGGCCCTTCCAACGCTTGCCCAGCCGGGCCCCGTCGAGGACGCCACCGCCGCCGCCGCGGAGGTCAAGTACTTTGACTTCTTCGTGGTCAAGGGCGGGCCGATCGCGTTCGGCTTGATCGTCGTTTCGATCGTGACCATCGCTCTGACGATCGAACACTGCCTATCCATCCGTCGCGCGACGATCGTTCCGTCCGAGGCGGTCCGAAATGCCAAGGCTTTGATCGATGAGAAGAAGTACCTTGACGCCATTCAGTTCACCGCCGAGGACCCGAGCATGCTCGGTTATGTGCTGAATGCGGGATTGATCGAAGCGTCGAACGGCTTTGCCGCGATGGAACGGGCGTTGGAGGAGACGTTGGAGGAGCGCTCCGCGAGATTGTTCCGAAAGACGGAATATCTCAACATCATTGGAAACGTCTCCCCGATGATCGGTCTGCTCGGAACAGTAACCGGGATGATCCTGCTGTTTGCGGAGATTCACGCCGCCGATGCCTTCCCCGGCGCGCGGATCGTGGCCGACCGGATCGCCATCGCCCTGATCACGACGTTCTGGGGATTGGCCGTCGGCATTCCGGCACTGAGCATCTACGCGATATTCCGAAACCGCATCGACGTGCTGACGGCGGAGTGCGCCTTAGCGGCCGAGCACATCCTGTCAGTGTTCAAGCCGGGGGCAAGTTCACAGACGGATGGCACGGCCCCGGATACACCGCAAGCGACGTAGAGAGGTGTTGTCATGCGATACAGGCGCGATCATCGCCGAGAATCGAGCGTGCTGGCCTTCAATGCGACGCCTATGGTCGACGTGTTTTTCATGCTCACGATCTTCTTCATGCTGGTGACCCGCTTCTCATCGGCTGAGCAAGTGCCGATGGAGCTGCCCGAGCCCACCGACAGCCAGGCGCAAGTCACGAAGATTCCCGAGCGGGTGCTCATCAATTGCCGTCTGGCCGACATCGACGATCCGTTGGGGCGGACGGTGCTCTACAGCGTCGGACCGAACCGGCCGGAGCCGATTTCGGTGATCTCGGACCGGCTCGCAGCCATGAAGCGTCAGTCCGCGGAGCTGGAGGCGGTGGTACGGGCGGATCGCCGACTTCATTACGCGGATGTGCGGGCGGTGATGCGAGTGATCGCGGAAAACGGCATCGAGATGCTCAACGTCGTTGCCCACGTCGGGGAGGATAAGTGACATGGCGACGACACGCCCGGCGAGACGGGACGGGCAGCGCCGCGCGGGCGACACACACATCCTGCGCCGACATTCGCGCCGCCGCCGCGTAGCCGGGGGCGTGCCCATGGCGGTCAATCTGGCGCCCATGATCGACGTGACTTTCCTGCTGCTGATCTTCTTTCTGGTGACCACCACGTTCGAGCGGGCGGAGGGGATCATTGCGTCCGATCTCCCGGATGTGGGGGTCATGCCCGCGGTGCCCCTGCCGATCAGCCCGATCGTCGTACGCATCAGCCAGACCGGACCGGGGCATGAGGACTATATGATTCGCATTGACCGCTTCGAGGACGCACCGCAAGACTTCGAGGCACTGCCCGATTTTCTTCGTCAGATCCAGCAACAGCCGGGCTTCGACCGGCAAACACCCGTCGTCATTGTCGCCGAGAACGACGTGCGGTGGGATCACGTGGTCAATTGTTGGAATGCCGTGCTCAGAGCGGGGTGTCAGCGCATTGCCTTCGGAGAACCGTAGCGTGCGATCGATCCTTGCCGCAGCGATCCTTTTGACCACGATCCCCGTCGCAGCCTCCGCCGACGCACCGCCTCGGATCACACCCTCACAACCGGCGGAGGAGTTGCGCCTCAACACGGGTGTGTTCCGCGCGGGCTTGAAAAAGCGAGGCCTTACGGAGCTGCTCGAATTGCATCTGAAGGACTTTCCGCCGGCCAACGAGACCGAGGCGCTGATCATGATGCGGGAAGTGAAGCTGGCGGAGTTCGCCGACCCAACCCGCCCACAGACTGATCGACGGGTGGCGATCGCCAGAGCCAATCAAATCCTGGAACGGGTGATCAAAGAGAACGCCCATGACGCGCGGCGGTTCGAGTGGCGGTTCGCGCTGTCCCATTCGCTCATCTACGATGAGGCGGAACCGTTCCTGACGAACATCCTGTACCGGGGCGGCAACGCGGAGGATCGAAAGCGGCTGCTTTCACTCTCAACCAGGGCGGTTGCGGCGCTGACGGCGCTGCTCTGTGAGCTGGCCGACGAGTACGACCGCATCGATTTGATGTCGATCCGCGAATTCGAGAAGCTCGAGGGCGAGGGATATATCGAACAGCTTGACCGCCTTGCTCCGCGATCGGAGTATCTGCTGCTCTGGGCGTCCTTCTACGACGCCCTGCCGCGGGACGACGCCGATCCCGTGCGAGTCCGCCGCCTGAACGAAATCCTCGAACGAATCGCCCGCAATCCCGCGGTGCTGAGAACGCCTCACGAGACCAGCCACGTCCGGGTTCAGGCGCTTGTGCTGATCGGCATGACCAACCGCCGGCTCAACAACCACCAGCACGCGCGCGAGCATCTTGATCGCGCGCTGGCCGTCGCCGACTCCCTGAACAGTCCTGCCGAACGGCGGCGCATTGACTGGGCAGTGACACTCGCGCGGCTCGAAGGTATCCGCAACGACACGGACGACGGGCGCTTTACCGACGCGTTGCGCCGGCTCGATAAGTTCCGCACTGCGATCCGGGCGCAAGACGGTGATAACTTCGGATTGAAACTGGTGGCGGCGCTCACCGAGCGGTGGGTGCACAGGCATCGGGCTGCGGCTGCGGAGCACAAGGGACGCCCGGCTGATGCAAAGCGAGCACGCGAGGAGGCGTGGAGGGCGCTTGCCCGATTGGCCTCACACGAGCCGGACCACCGTGATGAGCTGTACGCGGCACTCTACGACATGATCGGACCGGATGCGGACCCCGGCACGCTCGATACGCTCGATCAGTGTGCGTTGATCGCCGGTTTGCTTTACGACGCACAGCAGTCGATCGACACGGCGGATGTACTGTTGGATCGCGCCATCAGGGTGGGCGAGCGGTTCCTTGCCGAGGAAGGCCCGACCGCCGGATCACTTGTACCCGAGGTGCTCTACAACATCGGTGTTGCGCAGTACCGCCGTGGTCGCCGGGCGGCGGCGGCGGAGCGATTCCTCGAAGTTGCGAAGGATCACGCGGCGTTCAACGGCGCCCGGAAGGCGGCCGCGTTCGCCGCGCAATTGGCGGCCGAGCTGTACGGCAATCCGTCCCTGTGCCCCCGTCCACAGGTGCAACGACTCTATCGGGACACTCTCAAGGTCTTGATCATCCATTATCATGACACGGATGCGGCACGCTACTGGCGCTTCTACTACGCCCGGTTGCTGGACGAGCTGGGCGAATACGGTGAGGCGGCGATCGAGTACGCTCAGATCGATCCCGCGCAGGAACATTATCTGGAGAGTATGTTTTTCCGTGCTCGTTGCATTGCACTGGCCTTAACGCGGCAGGCCGCCGAGGAAACGGTGGACCGGCTGATCCTTCAGCACAGGATCGATGACTTCTTCGCGGCGCAGCGCGAGTTTATCGCCCTGGCAACAAGTGAGCTTCATGGTGAGACGGGTGCGCGGGGTGCGTCGACCATACGAAGCCTGCTCGCTTTAGCGCGTCTGCTCGGAGCCGAAGTCCACGTTCTCCCGCATGTGGGTCGACCCGCCCGGGCGCTCGAGACGCTGGCCGGTTTTGAAGATGAGTATCCCGACGAACCTGCGCTTACCGGCCGAATCTGGCGCGTGCGTCTGCTGGCATACGAAAGGATTGGAAGGCTCGACGAAGCCGCACTGGCGATCCCGGCCTACGTCGCCGCGGATCCCGAGAACGCCGGCATGGTGCTGCAGTCACTCTATCAGACCTTGGTCGACGACGTCGAAAGCCTCCGGTCAACCGGTGACAATATTTCGGCACAGCGA
Organism: uncultured Phycisphaeraceae bacterium; assembly: GCA_964548955.1. Lineage (GTDB taxonomy): Bacteria > Planctomycetota > Phycisphaerae > UBA1845 > UBA1845. The sequence goes on along the minus strand of CAZJTP010000010.1, from coordinate 966 downwards.
GAGGCCGAGTTGGCGCTCATCCTGGCGGGGCAGATCTACGAATGGGCGGCGCGCCGTGACAGCGGTCCGGCACCGTCCGATCGGCGCGCGCTGACCGTTCAGCTCGCCGAGGCAAACTTGCGGGCCGGCCGCTACCAACGTGCCTGTGAGCTGTTTGAGCCGCTCCTCGCAACGGATGACGGGTCAAACCGGTCTGTGGAGTCGGCTGACGTGCCCGTCCTGCTCGGGCATGCGGAGGCGTTGTATCAGCTTGGTGAGTTCGCATTGGCGCTGCCGGAGTTCAACCGTCTGGCGACCGGATTGCCGCCCACCGACTCGATCCGGTGGCGGGCGTTGCTTCGCGATCTTCAATGCCGCACCGTACTGGACCATCCGCCGAGCGGGATTGTCATGGTGATCCAGCAACAAAGACAGCTATACCCCGAGCTGGGCGGGCCCGCTGTTGCTCCGGAATTGGAAAAGCTGCAACGCGAGAACAAACGCCGCCTCCACAAGAAGCCCTGACGGTCCCGGCACCACCTATGAAAGGGTCTTTCTCAGGCCGCCGCCGCAAGCAACAGCTCGTCAAGCGCCGATCACCATGGCCGTGATGACGTCGGCATCGCGGTGTTCATTCCTCCGCATTCAACGCCCGATCAGTGGATAGCACCGGTGGAAAAGACGATCAGCCCGCGGCACTCGAGTTTCCCCTCCGCGTGAATTCACGTGGACAGTCTTCCTCGCTAGATCCCGCCCAGATGCGTTTGAGACTGCCGCTCGCATTTGAGCAAGGCACCCAGACGATCCCCTCACGGAGCCGGTTGGGGCGTCTTTGATTCGGGATACGTGATCTCAGCGGTTTTCCTGAGCTCGGCTACGTGGCGCTGCTTGAGGTTACCGATCATATCCGCCTTAAGCTGTTCCCGGATCGTCTCCGAAGCCCTCTCGAGCGGGACAACGACTGCGGCCTTCTTGTCAGTTACCTTG
>CAZJTP010000009.1:0-43795 GCA_964548955.1 uncultured Phycisphaeraceae bacterium | reverse complement strand
CACTCTTCGTTGAGGTACCCATCCGGGTTTCTCCCCTGGTTCCCGCCTGCGCTCAGGCGGGCGAGGTCTTGTTGGCCTTGGCTTGGTTGGAGGTTTCTTGCTCATCTCTGCGACCTTAAATGACCCTGCTAACTGTATTCGAGCCCGAGTTCCTCATATACGATGTGCTCAGCGCGGTACAAGCGCCTCCTGCTAGGACTTTGGGGGTCTCGCGCCTCCAACGAGCGCTCGCGCTCGCGCAATAGTGTCACTTCTTCAGTGACATGATTCCACGCGGGGGATTGGCCGTTCACGTACTCCCATAGACTTTTGAAATCGTGTAAAAGGTCCGACCATCTTTCGTAGCAGTGCTCTGCGTCTTTGCGCCTACTATGTGAGAAGACGATCCCGGTGAGTGATATTATCATAGGGATCACAGCAGTCCCAGCGATTTGTATCCATTGACTTGGATCCGATGATGCAACCGAGACTCCAACTATCACAACGACCACGATAGCAATCTGACCAACTTTCTCCCACCGTCGCATAGAGTTGACACACAGCTGATAGTACACGGAACTGAAACGTGCCCGGAACATCGACTCCCAAACCTGCTTGCGTAGCAACGTTGTGTCCCGTGCCATATTTACCGTTCCCTACGTCCAGCCCCCTTAGTGACTGGTCTGTGTTTCTCCAGTATCTCGATTTCCTCATCGCCGCGGAGGTACCGGCCGGTGATCGAGCGCTTCGATCGGGCGATCTTGTCGATGCTGCCCTGGACGGCAGGCAACCAGCCAACCAAGCTCGCCGGAAACAACCATACCGACCTGCGCATCGTCCCACAGACCGCTCCCTTCGTAGTGTGACACCAACGATACATTCTCAATCCCACCTGGACTGACGGTCAGACGTTCTCCCGAGGCAATGCATCCTCCGTATACGCCAATGACGTGATTGTCCAATCTATTGCAGAAGCAGGATCAACAGCAACATAAAAACGTGAGGCCGGCAGAATCGACAGCGTGTCGCGCCTGGAATGTGACGGGACCCTTCCGGAAAACGTTGGGAGAACTCTTGGGGCTCGACACAGCCGAGGATTGTGGCTGTCTACGCCAGGCTTCCCATGGCCCGGCTCATTGTACAGACGAGAGTAGCCGCCACGACGATGGGCTTGTCATCCGGGTCGAGCGGTCAGGGTCGACGTTCCGATAAACAATTCCATGCGAAGCGTCGCCGACCTGCCGCACGATCCGGGCAGGATTGCTGGAGTAGGGCTCGGAACGAGTCGGCCACGTCGGCCGGTAAGGCTTTACCGACACCTGATCCACGCGATAATTGGGACGACGGACGTTGGAGTACGTCGTCTGGAAGGCACCTTTTTTGTCGATATTGTGATGCGTAAGCGCCTGTGCCATAATAGTTTACGGTTGAATTGCAGCCGCTTGGCTCGCCGCGAGGCCTTCTCGCTTACCGAGCTGATCGTCGCCATCGGGATTCTTGTATTGATGTTTTCCCTGGCCGGGCAGGTCTTCAACCTCACCATCAAATCAACCGGGCAGGCCAGGGCGCTGACCGAGGTGAACCAGCTCCTGCGGGCTTTCGAGCAGACGATCCGGGAGGAACTGGAGGAGGTGCAACCCGGGCAGTCGATGATCCTGATCCAGGGAAATCCCGTCAATGCCTATTGGATTCAGCAAGGCAAGGAAGCGGACAACGACGGCAACCCATCCACCGGCTACCCGCACATCAATGACCCGGCCCGGGAGGATGCGGACGGTAACCTGATCAAGCCGCGGGCTGATATCCTGATGTTCTTCACGTCCCGCGCAGGCAGCAGCTTCGTCCATCCGGGTGTGACGTCGAGTCTGCAGCAGGTGGTCTATGGCCACGCCGAACTCGGTGAGTACGTACGAAGCAGTAGCGGTTACGACTTCGAGGATGGTCCGGACGCGTTTCGGGAGGAGAACAACTACCCGTCGATGACACTGGTTTCACCGATTCCGGCGGAGCGGTGGCATCTTGCCCGGCGCGGCGTGTTGCTCGTGCCAACCGGGCCACCGGCGGTGGCGCCGAAACCGGAAAGAAAATGGGCAAATGCCCGCCTGGCGTCAGCGTTCGCCCGCGGACTTGCCAAAGATAATGATCCCAAGGTTCTTAGCATCCTTCTCGGTGAGACGGACGTCGTGTTTCATTTCAACGAATCCAAATATGTTTCGACGCCTGGCACAGCTTGGCCGTGGTGCCTGCCTGAGATCTTCGACGACGTGATGAAAAATCATAATCCGGACTATCTTCCGTTCGCGCGGAGCCGTCTTGATCCGACACCGCCGGCGCCGTTGGCCAGTCAACTGGGTCATTACTTTCTGCCGAACTGCGCCTCGTTCAAAGTGGAGTGGACGCTGGACCCCCGTGGCAGGTTCGCGGCCGGCCGGCTCGATGGCGAACGCGAGGTCTACTGGTTCGACCCGGGCAGGTTCGATCCAAATGATCCGAAAGATGAACATCCGCTGGCCGAGCTGCAGGAGGCTCGGAATGCAGCAAAGCTGGCTTGGGTCAATGACCAGGATGACCAGCGTCTGGAGCAGCGAATGTACAACCTGCACAGTCTGCTCGAAGGGGATACGGTTCATCCGGATGGTTTGCCACCGTACTCCCTCTCAGACCGGTTTCTCGGTACGCGCCAATTGTGGACGCTACTTGCCAAGGACTTTTTTGGCGAAGAGGCCGACACGCGCCCGAATCTCGTGGTTTTCGGGGCTGCGAGGTACAACGCCGACGCCGATAAGATCGTGGCCGAGGACATCTTTCCCGCTGCGCTGCGGATTACGATTGATGTGTTTGACAGTGAGCGACGATTGGAGCGGCCGATCCGACACGTGATCGTTGCGCCGGTCGGTAGTGAATGATGCATTGCATGACAACATCCCGGTTTAGTAACTGGACTGTGAGACGCGCGAGAGCCTCGGGTGATCGCCGACGGCGCGGCTCCGTGTTAGTCCTGGTGGTGACCTTGTTGGGGATTCTGTTCGTCACCGGGATCGTGTTTCTCGCCACGGTGAACTTTGAAGCGGAGATCATCGCGTCCGATCGGGAGCGGGACCGCAACCGCGACGGAGTCCAGGCCGTGGTCGAGGAGTTCGGCTCCATGCTCCGCGACAGCCTGATGGCCGCCCCCGACGTCCCTTTCGGCGGCAAGGCCGTCGGCGAATCCTTGGGCGGGTTTGCTGAACTGCCCGGCGTGCAGAACCTTCTGGCTTCAGTTGAGCCTTACGTCACCAGCGACCAGCAACTGATCTTTGGTGCACAGACCGACGTCGCATCCCTGACAAACGGTCCCCACGACGGGTCCGGGTTCCGCCGCCTGAAGGATAAGGATTACGAGTACTACTCCCAAATTCTTCAACAATGGGTTACGTTCGAGGGGATCGATACGAGTTGGCCCAGCGGCGTTCCAGTCGAGCTAGTTAACCCAAATAACTCGTCAGACCGCCTGGCGATATACCCGGTTGACGCCGACGGTGATGGAATCACCGACACGCTGGGCAGCTATCCCATCGACACCAATGGCGACGGGATCATCGACACGTTCGAGGCTGCCAATCCCATTGATCTCGAGGAGTTGGGATACTCGGAGGCGCAGATCGCCGCGCTCTCCCGGCAGCTTAATCCCCCTTCGAACGCGACCGGAAAGGTGTTCCTCGGCATGCGCGTGATCGCTCACGGTGGGATGGTGAACCTCAATGCCTCACATCCCACGTTGATCGCCAACGTGCTTAACCTCTGGAGGGAGAAGGCCGGACACCCTGGGCAGTACGAGCTATGGGTAGACGCCCTGGAAGATGTCGATGGCCATCACTCGGAATTGGGTTACTTCAGGCATCAGCCAACCCTGGACCAGGAGCCGTATTCGCCACTGCTGGAAGAGGCGATGCTGCGTCGGCGAATGCTGCTGCCGCCGCAGGCGATCGCGCCATCGCTCTTGCACGGTAACGCGCTGCTGTTGGATAGCGGCGGGCTGTTCGGCCAGGCCCACTTGTCGAAGATGCTGTATCCTCCGGACCCGAACGACAGGTTCGGCGGCATCACATCCGGAGCGGAATTCGAGACGGTGTACGAGGGCAGTCACCGCTACTGGCCGTTCACGCCAGACGAGGACTACAGCGGCGAAGTCAAGCTTTGGGCGGCGCGCATGGAGCCGTTTACCTCGTTTGCCGCGGACCCCGGCGGTTATGTTTACGATCGTCGTCACCTTGTGACAACGGTGAGCTATGACGACCTGCTGTCACGAGGCGGGCGAAGGCAGGTGCGCGATACGACGGGTGACTTGCTTGCTGATGAGGATATTCTCGAGAAGATGCGCGAGGCCAACCGGGCCGCGGACGTGTCGGGCTGCTTTATTTTGCCCTTCGAGTACGCCGACTATCCGCAGGTGGACATCCCCAACGACACCGAGCCTAACTCTCAGGACGTGAAGTGTGAATGCCCGACGCAGGATGTCTGCCGGTTCGATCCGCGCAAGGGTCGTCTGTCGCTCAGCCTGGCCTGGCTCGACGACGCACTGGAGCGCGGCGTGATAACAGCCGATCAGCAGGAGCGACTTATCCACGACGCCTTCATGATGCTGGTACGCAACGCGCAGGGCCCGTACTGGGATGAGATTGACTGCTCAATCTCTGGGACGAATGGGCTCTGTCCAACGGGGGAGTTTTGTGACATTGACGGGCTGTGTTCTGACTCAATGACGAGGCAGACTCATCGCTCGATGCTCATCTCGCGCACGGCCGCGTCTCTGACGGCCAATATGATCGACTACATGGATTCCCCCACGTGTGTCGGTGGAAGCAGTGAGGGAGACGTGTGCGTTTACGATTCCGACTGCCCCGGTAGTAGGTGCAGCGACACACCTACGCGGGTTGCTCTGCGCTGGTTTGACTTCTCGAAGATCTGTGAGGGTGGATCCGATGACGGGGCCAGGTGCATCGTTGACTATGACTGTGGCGGCGGTGGTAACTGCGTTCCGAATGATGCCGCTGCCGGGCGCCGGATCGGCTGGGAGTGCAACGGAGGTGACAACGACGGGATGGCATGTGACGGCGACGGATACTGCCCCGGCGGCCACTGCGAGTCAGTGTCGATATGTATGGGCGGATCTAACGCTGGGGCGAAGTGTACCTCAAAGATGGACTGCACCAGCAGGATTTGCAGTCCCGTATTCCAGTACGTCTACGGCCTGGAGCGGCAACCGTTTATCACCGAGGTGGCAACGGTGTCCGACGGTCTAGCGGGCAACGAGGTTGTTGTCTCGCGGGCGGTCGAGTTGTTCAACCCATACCCGACGCAGCTCGACGACGATTATTATCTTGTCGAGGTTGATCATACGACCGGTATGGGTAGTGCCAACTGGGTGCAACTGAACCGGTCCATGCAAGCGAAGAAGTTCACGGTCTTCTGGTCAGGCGCGCCTTCTTTCGGGTTTTCGGGAAATGCCCAAACAACCGGCGCAGGAGCGGCTTACAAGATTACCAGCGGCCAGCCACTGTCCTTTATGGCCGGTTGGACCGTGTACCTTGTCCGGCGTATGCAATACGAGTCAGGTGTCGACACTAACATCGTCTTGGATCAACTGACGCTGTCCGGCGTGGATGTAGGCGTCAACCGCCCGCCTAGTGCATTAGCATATCCGGCAGTGTTCTCGAGACGCCGCGAGGTAACCCAGGATTCGTTTTGGCACGTCCCTGTCCCGCTGGACCAATACGCCAATCCGGATGTGCCCGATCACACACTGGGCATCTGGGACCCTTTCCCCCGCATCGTTCGTCCGGTCGAGGTGAACTTCGCTAATACGGGCAGCTTCACACGGTTGCACCCTGATGACGACCCGTACGATCCCCAGTATGGCGTTGCCTTCCCGACGACCGGGTCGATGTTGTTGCTGATGCGGCACGCGAACCGCTCGCGGGATGACTACGACCGGACGAAAGACCTGGCGTTTACGACTTGGCTCGATGACACGACGCTGGTCACGGGAGGAGAGATACACGAAGACACGCAGGTCGACAACGGCAGAATGACGCTCTTTGACCTTGGTGAGGATGTGGGGACCTACGGGCGCCAATACGCCCATCACATCAATCCCGCGGCCGGTGCGTGCTGCCTCGATATGTGTTACGACAACAGGTTGCCTTCGGAATGCACGGCGAATGGGGGCGACTTCTGGCCTGGAGCGAAGTGTTCGGCAGACCTGTGCGCAGAGGGCTCACGAGTGCCGCCCGGTCAGGTAGAACACCTTCCTTGGGGGCAGCTCGTCTTCGACTATTTCACCGTGCTGCCGCTGAGCAACGACGGGCCGTACACCGACAAGAACAACCCGATTGATCCCGCATCTCTTCCGCGCGTCGATATGGAGGGTCTGCGGGTGCATGGCCGGATCAACATCAACGCAGCGCCGTGGACGGTTCTTTCGGGATTGCCGCTGATCCCGATGAAGAAGATGCCAGGCCCGTTTCGAGACAAGATTCGTAACGTGGTCGATCCGACCGGATGGTACGATGATGATCAGGCCGCCGAACTCGGTGAGTCGCTGGCACGGGGTATCGTTGCGTATCGCGAGGCCCGCGAGGTTACGGACGATCCCACCAACCCAAATTCCCCGACTGGAGACTATGACCAATTGCGCGGGTGGATTCAACAGATCCCCGTATCACGCCGTGGTACGGGATTCCTGACGGTCGGCGAGCTTGCCAACGTGCACCATGACGGGGCGAAGGATCCGCTGTGTCGTATAGATTCCGGCATGTTGACTCTCAATCCCGACTACGTCAGGGCCGTTGCACTACTCGCTTCCCTTGGCGATTGGGTGACGGTTCGCTCGCAGGTGTTTACGATTTACGGGACGCTGCGCGGCGAGCCGGATCCGGATGTTCTTACCGATCAGCCGAACGCTGAGGACTGGGAACGAGCGGCGGCCGACGTCGACACGCGGGCGATCCGCTTCCAGGAGACGGTGAACCGTCTACCCGTGTTTTTGGGCGAGTCAGTCCCCGCGCGTATCGGGCAGCGTACGATGGGCAAATATATCGACGTGCGGAACGACTGATCGCTTTTGGCTCACGGTCGCTCCGGCGCGTTTCCTCGGTGTGACCGGTGGCGCGGCGGTCCGGTAATAGAGTGAATGCAAAAGCGGCACGCCGGCCAAGAAATGATCCCGCGTGTTGGTATCGCAACGTGTAGGCGCATATAATGATAGGAAACCCTCGGAGGGGAGTGGTGGCCGTTGCCGGCTGTCATCACCGCGTTTGTCCCCCAATCACGCGACCGTGCCTGGCTGGGCTGCCCCAATCCTCCCCACCCGTACAGTATTCGCAGGAGTAATGGAACGATGCGCACTGATTGGTTGAATTTGCGTTGGGTACTATTGGCTCTTGGCTGCGTCGCTGCGCCGTTTGCTCTGGCGGGTGACGACACGACCACACGTGCGGTGCCCGTTGACACAAAGCCCGAAAGCGGGCAGTCCGATTTGATCTTGCCGCCGGGCGAGGTGGCGGCAGCGTCGGAAAGGACGTGCGAAGCCTTTGGCGGATGGGAGGACCGCTGGCCTGGCCATAACCGGTACCGCGCCAACGTGTACGGGTTGGAGTACCTGGCCGAACTCGTCGAAATCCAAATCGAGCTGCGTTTCAACGGTAATGTGGATTTGTACTTCACGGTCCACCGGGCGCTGTCCGGCACCCACAACCCGGTGTATGACTGCGTCATCTGCGGCGACGACCTGGTCGTAACCTGCACGGGCGACGGGACGCGCCAGTTCTGCTCGACGGACCCGTGTCCGTATCCGTGTCCGTTGCCGCTCCAGTTGGAGCCGGGCTACGATTACGTCATCGGCGTGTCCTGGACCCAGACCGATGACAGCGGCAGCCCCGACGTCACATACGCCTTGGATTACCAAACCGAGGAGACCCCCTTCCTGCATGGCAAGGTCCGCGGGTCCGTGTCAAGGAACACTGCTCCACCGGTCGCCGACAGCCTGGAGAACCTCTTCCTGTGGGGTGACGAGGTGTACTCGATGCAGCTCTGCTATGTTCCTGTTGAAGGTGCGTGCTGCGACAGCGGGTATCTCCCGGGTTCAGGCTGCCGGGAGGTCCTCTGGCCGCAGTGCACCGCGGCGGGTAGCTTCTTCTTCGGCGAAAGAACGACGTGCTCCGAGATACCCTGCGACTTCGGTGCCTGCTGTTTCACGTGCGGCGAGTGCGAGGAGGATTACACGGCGGAGGCGTGTGTGGCCAACGGCGGCGTCAACCACTGGTCCGGCGCCGACTGCACCGATCCGGATGTGTTGTGCCCGGCGACCACCAGGGCGTGCTGCATAGGTGGAGAATGCCAGGAGCTTTGCCGTGACGACTGCGACCTTTCCGGCGGTGAGTACCGCGAGGATGATACGACGTGCGATCCGAACGTCTGTGTCGGTGTGTGTTGCGTCCCTGGCGCCTGTCTTGAGTTGACTCCGGGTTTCTGCAGTTGGGTCGGTGGTGCGTATCGGGGTGACGGTACGGAATGCTTGACGTTGCCGCCCGAGGACGAATGCGGCGGCGCCTGCTGCTGGAGTGTCGGGCAACTCGAAGGTTGCTTTGATGCATCCAGCCGGACGGAATGCACCTTCGTCGGCGGCGTGTCCGATCCGATCTACCGAGGCGCCGGGACACAGTGCCTGGGCGGAGGAGGATGCCCCGAATTGGGAGAGTGTAGTGAGGATCCCGACAGACCGTGCAATACGGCCGAGGACTGCGTCGGGTATTGCAATGTTTCGACCTGGGTCGAGTGCACGAGCGATCAGGAATGCATCGACGCCGGGGCCGGCACTGTGTGCGTTGACTTCGCTGGAAACGCCTGCGACCTATTTGTGTTCGGGTCGTGCTGCCTGCCTGACGGAACGTGCCTCTACACGACCAGTGATGCATGTGCTGCGGAAGTGCCCGGCGGTGGCGAGTTCGCTCCGGATACCGACAACGATGGGCCTGCGGTGTGTGAAACACGATCATGTGGAACTGATGCATGTTGTTTCAGCGACGCGACTTGTCAGGTTCTGACGCCTTGGGCCTGCTCGGCCCTCGAAGGGACCTCGATGACAGGCCATCCCATGTGTGAGCTGGATCTTTGCATCGGTTACCTGCCGACCGGCGCATGCTGTGATACGGCGTGGGGTGTTTGCACTGACGATGTTGCGGAAGCGGACTGCGTTGTCGGCGGTGGAGTCTATGTAGGTGACAACACGGTGTGCGCCGTTTCGCCGGAGGTCACATGCCCCGGATTCAGCGCGTGCTGCTGGTCTAACGGGGCGTGTGAGGAGAAGAAGACCCGTGACTGGTGCGAGGAGCGCGATGGTGACTATCTCGGCGACGGCATTACATGCGTTGACTGCGAAGACCAGCGCGGGGCCTGCTGCACCGACACGGGCCTTTGCCTGTTTATCCTCGAGGAAGCGTGCGATGCTATGACGACCGGCCCGGACGAGTACTTCCAGGGCATCGGCGTGGAATGTGATCCTTGTATCAAAGGTGCGTGCTGTCTGCCGGACGGCGGCTGTGAAGTCCGCCGCAGCGACCGGTGTACACCGGACGTCGAACCGGGCGTCATCTACGGGGGAGATGATGAGGAATGCGACCCCGGGGCGTGCACGCGCGGCGTGTGCTGCAAGCCCAACGAAACCTGCGAGAATACGGTGGCGTCGATGTGCACGGCCATCGACGATGAGTTCCATCCCTCACTCGCCTGCGAGGCGGGTACGTGCTTTGTCGGTGCGTGCTGCAACTTCGGCGGTTGCACGGACGAGACCCTGGCGGCCTGCAATGCTGCTGAGGGCATCTATCAAGGCGCCGGTATTGAATGTTTGGCCGGATTGTGCACGCTGGGATCGTGCTGCGAGCTTGACGACACATGCACCGACAACGTGGTTCAATCGCAGTGTGACGAGACGGGGGGACGGTTCCGACCCGGAATCTTCTGTGATTCGCCGATATCCTGTGATCAGCGCGGTGCATGCTGCCATCGTAATGGCATCTGCGAAGAAGACATACTCCCGGCGGACTGCGCCGCTGTGGATGACAGGCACACGCCTGACACTATGTGTGATACACTGGATCCTCCGTGTGAGGCGATTGCCGCATGTTGCATCAGCGGCGTCTGCACGGAAGTGACGGAAACGGCCTGTGCGGATGCCGACGGCGTCTTCGTGGCTGATGAGCCCGACTGTACAACGCCGGGATTGTGCACGCCGGGTATCTGCTGTCACCTCAACGGCACCTGCGACGCCGACGTGTTGGCCTCAGAGTGCACGGACCCGACAGCCTGGTTCCGGGTCAACGGCGATTGTGACCGCGACTGCTTCCCGCGCGGCGCCTGCTGCAGGGGCAATGAATGCGTTGAAGAGCAGACGCGGGAGCAGTGCGAGATTCTGCCCGACGACGTGTACGTGGGCGACGGCACGGTGTGCCTGCCCTACCAGTGCGAGCTCGTCGCCTGCTGCCTGCCTGACGAAGACTGCTTCACCGAGTGGAGGCGACACAACTGCGAGAGCGAAGAGGTGGACGGTGTGTATCTCGGTCCTCCCGAGCTGTGTGACGATGCCGATTGCACGCGCGGAGCGTGCTGCCGGCCGGATGGAACGTGCACGGGGGAAAACACGGTCCCATCGATGTGCGAGGACCCCGAAGACTTCGAGCCCGGCGCGACCTGCAACGACTGCGTCGGCCGCGGTGCCTGCTGTCTGCCCGACGACGACAACTGTTATATCAAGACACAAGAGGAGTGCCAATCGCTGAATGGGCAGTACGGCGACGATGCGACAACGTGCGAACTGCCCGACCTGTGCCACGTGGGTGCCTGCTGCATGTTCGACGATACTTGCGACGCTGCTCAGACACGCCTGGGGTGCGAACTCTTCGGCGGCATCTACCTTGGAGCGGGACTTGACTGCACCGACCTGGATTGCACGCGCGGCGCCTGCTGCAAGATGGACGGCACCTGCTTCGATGACACATTAGTGTCGCTCTGTGCGTCCGCCGGCGCCGATTTCGAGCCTGGGGCTACCTGTGAAACACTCGATCCTCCATGTGAACCGAGAGGTGCCTGCTGTATCGGTCGCGAGTGCCTCGTGATGACCGAATCCGCGTGCGCCAACGCGGGCGGAAGCTACCGGGGTAACAACACGCCGTGTGATCCGAATCCCTGCGAGCTAGTGATCGTTTCATCCGAGCCATCCAACTGCACGATCGACGCACGACAGCCGTCGAATCCGGACGGCACCAATCCCGACGGATGGACATCCATCGATATCACCTTCGACGGCGACGCGTCGGGGCTGATTGATACGGACTTTGCCATCGAAGTCCCCGTCGGTTCCGTAGCCGTGGTCCCGACGGTGAGCCACCCATCCGCGAATACGGTCACCGTTGAGTTCGGCGGGATTATCCCGACCGGCACGTGGAGCTGCGTCATCTACAACATCGATGGGACGATGATCTGCCTGGGCTATCTGCCGGCCGACGTAACCAGCGACCGCACCAGTGCCCCATCAGACATCCTGCGGGTGATCGACTGTATCAACGGTGACGCGACGTGCAAGATCCATCAGGGCGATGTTGACCGCAGCGGTGTGATCGGTCCGCCGGATATCCTGCGACTGATCGACCTGCTCAACGGCGCCGGGGTGTTTGATCCCTGGCTTAACGTCTCAATCGATCCATGCCCGAGCGAGCCGTAAGCCGGAGGTGCCCACCAGAGGAATCTTGTAGGGGACAGTCAGCGCTCGGGGGGTACGGCCATATTTTGTGGCACTGTGTCATCATCTCGTCCTCCTGAGATTGTAGCGGTCTGCGTCCTCGCAGGCTGTTTTACCGGGCAGGTGCTATTACACACGACGGCCGGCGGGAACGCAGGCTGCTACAGAAGGACACAAATTATCCGCACTTGCCACAGAGGACGGCCACACCCGCGCTTGGGCTACCGCTATTGACATCCTTCAGCCCTCATAGTAAGGAACGCACCCGACGAAATGCGTCCTCCGGCCCTTTCCATGTGGATCGCGAGTCGGAGCCGAGGTCTGCTGGTACGGCTGGGTCTTGGGCGGTCCACTATATTTCAAAACAGGGACTAGCATGATGAGGAATTGGTTGGGAAGTCTAAGTTTCAAGAGAAAGGCAGCATTGCTGGGATTGGGCGTCATGGCGTTTCAGCTTCCGCTCGGGAGTTGCCAGTTCGATCAGATTACAGCTACGTCGACAGTCACGTTGGACGGCCGAGAAGTGATCATGAATCTGATCAGGGGTGCGATCCTCACTCCGATTGATACGTTCATTACGGACAGTGTCAATGAGCTGTTCGATGAGTTTGACAGCAGCGATTAGCGGATACCCGGGCAGGAGTCCTTCCGAGATTCGCTGGTGCCAGCACCCGAGGCATGCTTGAATCGACGCGGGTTCAGCACGCCTCGCGGCGGCTGGGCTTCTGTCCTGTATCGTCATCGGTGTGGAGAGTATGCGCGGAACCACTTGAGGATTGACCTGACATGAATAAGACGAGAATCCTGACCAGCGTCGTGAGCATGTCGTTTGGTTTGTTTGTGGCCAACGCTGCTGTTGCGGACACGGTCTTGACTGCAGATGGGAGCCGGATCGTTGGCACGATTGAACAATTGACGGATGGCAAACTCACTATCTCCACCGAGTTTGCCGGACGGATCGAGATCGACTCATCCAAGATCAAGTCCATCACCACCGATCGCAAGATCAACGTGGCTCTCAAAAGCGGCGATCGCCTTGTCGGGGTGGTTGAGCTGCCCGCTGATGCCGATGCGCAGGTCGTCAACACGGCCATGGGACCTATAACAATTGACACTCGGGATATCACGGCGATCTGGTCCGAAAGTGCGGAGAACCCGGAAATCGTAGCGGTGCGCACCCAGCTCGAGGTGGAGAAGGAAGCGATGACGCCGAAATGGACGGCGACTCTGGAAGCGGGAGGCGTTCGTACGGAGGGCAACACCGATACGCTCAGCGCACGAGGCCGCTTCGACCTACGCCGCAAGACACCGGACGATTTCACGAAGTTCTATCTTGCAGCCGAGTACGCGGAGCAGGACGACAAACGGAACCGCAACGAATACAAGGGTGGGATACTCTACGAGAACCTGCTTTCGAACCGATGGGACTGGTACACGCGGCTTGAGATGGAATACGATGAATTCGAGAACCTCGACCTTCGGGCAACGGCCACAGCCGGTGTCGGGTATTACTGGTTAAAAAAGCCTGAGCACGAGCTGCAAACTCGCATCGGTGCCGGGTATCGTCACCAGGCCTACAACAACGGCGAGACCACGGACTCGGCCGTGCTTGATCTGGGCTTGGACTATCGGTTGGACGTTACTCCCTGGGTACAATTTACACACAGCACCGTCTACAGTCCTGATGTGGAGGAGTTCAATGACTACCGCTTGACACTTGACACGGCCCTGGCCGTCCCGCTGGGCAACAGCGACATCTGGAAGCTCAAGCTCGGTGTTACCAATGAGTACAACTCCCAACCGCAGCCCGGACTCGACCGACTCGACAACACGTATTATGCCAACATCGTCCTCGAGTTGAAGTAGCCGGCAGATGTTTCCACACGTGCGGCGGCGCCACAGCCTTAAGCTCGCGTATCAAGCCCGGAGCAACCAGAAACCTGCGATCAGACAGCCTGTGATGCCACAGGCAGCAGCGGCGCTGCCGGAAGTGGACCACAACGCGGAGGCGCCGGATCATTGTGACGACCTCTCACTTTGATGGTATGGTGATGATAGCGGGGATTCATCATCGCGGGTAAGCCAAACCGCCGACACAGACGAAAGGATCGCATCAATGTCCGACCAACCATCGATGACTGCCGCAGATTTGGCGCGTTGCCTTGGAGGAGCGCTCGAGGGTGACGGGAGCAAGACGGTCCGGGCGGTTGCGACACTCGAACAGGCCGGCCCCGACGAACTGTCGTGGGTCGGCTCGCCGGGCGTTCTGCCAAGGGTTGCCCGATCGAAGGCTGGGGTGTTGCTCGTACCCACAGACTGCTCGTTGCCGCCGGGACTCACCGTTATTCGCGTGGCGGACCCCGATCTGGCGTTGTGCGAGGCCCTTACATACCTGTCGCCTCCACCCGACCGCATACCACCGGGCGTCCACCCAACGGCCCCGGTCAGCCCGGACGCCGTGGTCGAGGGTGCGGCCATCGGCGCCAACGTCTTCGTTGGTCCCGGCGCGGTGGTTGGCAGCGGTACGCAGCTCTACCCCGGTGTATACGTCGGGGCTTGCGCAAACATCGGACGAGATTGCGTGCTGTGGCCTAACGTCGTCGTCCGTGAGCGCATCACCATCGGGAACCGGGTCATTATCCATCCCAACGCCACAATCGGCGCGGATGGATTCGGCTACATCCAACGCGACGGCCGGCACCGAAAGATCCCCCAGGTCGGAACGGTCGTCATCGAGGACGACGTCGAGATCGGCGCCAACAGTGCCATCGACAGGGCACGCAGTGGGGTAACACGCATTGGCCGCGGAACGAAAATCGACAACCTCGTGCAAATCGCGCACAACTGTGACATCGGAGAGGACTGTATCATTGTCGCCCAATGTGGCATTGGCGGATCTACGTCGCTCGAACACCACGTGGTTCTGGGCGGCCAGGTCGGAATAATAGATCATTTGCACGTCGGCGCCGGCGTGCAGGCCGCCGCGAAGTCGGTCATCTTCAGCAACATACCCGAGGGGCGGACGGTCCGTGGCATCCCCGCCACCGAAAACGCCCGCTTTCTACGCGAGCAGGCTTCCTTGCGCAAGCTTCCGAAATGGTCCCAGGAGCTTCGCTCGCTGGCACGGCGCGTCGACCGGCTCGAGGAACAGCTCAGCAAAGACTCCTGATCCCGGTGCTGTGCGGCATTGCACGTCTCCTGCCGCGCCTGCCCCATGCGAAACCCAACACCCCGAGAATCACGAGTGCAAGCGTCGCAGGTTCCGGAACCACGCGAAAGTTGTAGTAGCCTCCCGCAATGTCCCCGTTGAGCGCCCGCCACGTCACCGCTGTGAGACCCGGAACACGAACGCCCGTAATCCGTGCACCCAATGCCGGATTCGACTCGGTCCGGTTTAGCGCATCAAGGCGATAGACGCCAACGTCGGCCGGCAGTGTCAGGCCGATGCTCCCGATGTGAAGCGATGAGCGCCTGGGAAGCACCAACCAATAGTTGCCGCAATAACACCCCACTTGGTTTACAATCGAAGGTGCCGGAAGATCGGGATAGACAGCGTAGTAGATCGGTGGGCTCAGCGAGCTGAAGTCAAAAGAAAACGTTGAATACAACACAAGCGCGGGATGCGTACGGGTGAAGTCGAGCCGAATAGAATTGAGCATGACCTCGAAGTTGACTCCGCTGCGCAGCCAGACGTCGATGGTCAGCTCCTGTCCAACTGTGTACGGTCCCGCCGTATCCGGCACCAGTTGGACAGCCGCCTCGGCGTTGTCATAGAGCACGGAACCGCCCCGGGCAACGGGCACACAGACAACTACCATGCACGTAATTACGAGTGCGCGCATACTTCACCACCTCCACAGCAAGCAAACTGAACAACCCTATTCTACCGAATTGACGTAGCCGACTCAAGCGCAACGAGCGGCGGCTATGCATCGCGCCAGTGGCAGGGCGGGTGGCGTGCTCGGCGAAGATGAGCATGTCCCCTTGGCGCCGGACGTACCACACAACCGCGGGAAAGCAATCAGTTGCTACAGCGGTTCGATACGCAATTGAAGCATGCCGTCGTCAATCTTGATTGACTCAATCCTGAACGGTCGGTCCCCGTTGAACCAGATGAATCGATTCGGGATCTTGACCCCCTCGAAGAGCTCATCGACAGACCGAATCTCTCGCAGTGCAGCTACGAGAGTTTCGGTGCCTTCGATCGCATCGTTGTGTTCGACTTGCACACTTTGCAGAATCTGATCCAAGAACTGTTTCAGCACCGTTCGCGGAACGGGCAGCGCGCCGCCGGATGCGCCGTTCAATGCCATCTCAATGCTGTTGCCATCCTCAGATACACGAACGGAAAGTCCCACGCCGATGATCACCTGCCAGTTATCGGCTGCGTAGTGCGCGCCGATGCGCACCTCGCCGCCGTCGAATCCTACGGCTGGATCGCTGATCCGCCGTGGCAGCACATCCCGCGCATCGGGCCAGACGTGCGGCAGGGCCGCAAGCCATTCATTGACAGGCCGGTCACGCAGCACCACATCAAACATCCGCCTCTCGACCATCCGATCGCTCACATCGTCCGCCACGGTCACCGCCTGATTCCGGGCTCGCTGACATCCAGCTTCATCGAGGATCGCCGGTCGGTACCAGCTCGGCTTGTACATCAGCGCCAGCCAAAGCGCAATCAGCCCACCGATCCCCAAGAGGAAGACCACGGTGAGCACCCGCCCCAAGGAGTACCGGAACCTGCGTATTCGTCTTTTGGCCCGCACGTCTCGTCTCAATTCCGCATGAAGCGGTCAGCTATCAGCAGTCGGGACCGGCCGTCATTGCGGCTGAAAGCTGGTGCGTCAGCGCTGGCAGCTTATGGTTGACGGCTTTCCACGTTTGACCATTCCAAGTCTGAAACCGTACAATCATCCGTCCGCCCGTGAAAGTATCAGACCGGGGACACAGACCTATTTTGCGGGGTTGCAGCGTTGTTCACACGCACGACCGGACTGTTGATCGTACCGCTCTGGCTGGCGGCGATGAGCTGGCTTGTAGCTCACGACGTGTGGCCTGCCTGGACGGCGCAGGATCCACCGCGTGTTCAAGCCACCGACTGGCTCAAAGGCGAAGGCAACCGGGCACAGTTCACCATACTCTACGACAACACCCTGATCGGGACGATCTGGACGGATTACATCGTGGGAGATGCGTCCGTTCAGCGAGAGGACATCATCTGGATCGAGCGGTTTCCCATCAACATCGCCCCGTTGCGGGTCACCGTTGAATCCACATTCACCGAGGATGGCTTCCTCGACGAGCTGGACGTCCGGCTGGTCAACCGCGATGCCGGAATACTGCTCCATGGAGAACGATTTCACGCCGATTTCTCGTTCACTCTGGAGAGCGGGACGGTGGAAAAGGTGTTCAAGGTCCCGCTCACCGACGGAGGGGTCATTACCGGTGCCTTCAATCCGTTCGGGCAGCTCGCCGACCTGCACGTCGGGCAGACTTGGCGGATACAAGTATTTAATCCCGTCGCCGCCCTGACCGGCGTCGGGTACCGGTTCATATCGACGCTGGTGGAGGTCACTGGCGTAGAGACGATCGCAACCCCAGCGGGCCAGCGACGCTGTCTGGTGGTTCAGTCGCCCAACGCGAAGGCCTGGGTGGATGCACGGGGTGCGGTGCTTGTTCAGGAGATCACCCTGCCGATGGCCGGCAAGGTACGGATCGTCCGTGAGCCGGGTTTCGACGAGGAGGGCAAGGCCGCGGCGAGGAACAAAACCTTCGCCCGACGACCAGTGAGAAGAAGACGGTTGCCGTGAACACTTCCGATTATGCCATTATTCTGTCAGGCGTCACCAAGTGCTACGGCCGGACCGTCGCGGTGCGCGACCTGTCGCTTTCTGTGCCTCGCGGTCAGCTTTTCGCATTTCTCGGTCCCAACGGCGCGGGCAAGACGACAACGATCAAGCTGATCGTGGGATTGCTCCGGCCCGGCGCCGGACAAGTACACGTCTGCGGTTGCGAAGTCGGATCGAACGGCCTGGCGGCCAAGGCGCAGCTTGCCTATGTGCCCGATCAGCCGTTTCTCTACGAGAAGCTCACCGGTCGCGAGTTTCTGTACTTCGTCGCGGAAATGTACGGCATTGGCGCCGCACGGCGCGATCGCCTGCTGGAATCTTTGATCCGCCGGCTCGACGTCGGCGAGTTTCTCGATCAGCTCACCGAGAGCTACAGCCACGGGATGAAACAGCGGGTCGTGCTTACGGCCGCCCTTCTCCATGAGCCGGCTGTTTTGGTGATCGACGAGCCGATGGTCGGGCTGGACCCACGCGCGATTCGCGTGGTCAAGAACCTCTTCGTCGAGCACACCAATCGCGGTGGTACGGTCTTTATGAGCACGCACACGCTGGACATCGCCGAAGCGGTGTCTGACCGCATCGGGATCATTCATCACGGTGAACTCATCGCCGCGGGCACGCTCGACGAGCTACGCGCCGAGGCACGCCGCCAGCACTCGCTCGAGGAGATCTTCCTGGAGCTTACGGAGGTGGACGATGGTTGACTCGCACGCCATCGCGCCTGCGTACCCCGCGCTCGGCCTGTTGTTGCGCGTCAAAACACGCACGCTGTGGAACCGCACCCGGCAGGCGGCCTTGGAGGCGCCGGTCCGGCTCAGCGCGGCCATTGTCCTTGTCTCCGCGATCTGGTTCGGGCTTTATTGGCTGTTTAGGATCGTGTTCGACCAGTTCAAGCGAACTCCGTTGGAAGCGACCATCGCGATCCCACTGGTGTTCAACTTCTTCTTTGTGGCCATACTCGTGATGCTCGCCTTCTCCAACGCCATCATCGCCTACGGCGCGCTGTTCGGGAAAACGGAGTCAGCCTATCTGCTGACCTCTCCGCTTACACTGCGCGACGTGATCACGCTCAAGTACCTCGAGAGCCTCGTCATGGCGAGCTGGTCGCTTATCCTGCTGGGGTTGCCGTTGATGATCGCTATGGCGGACGCCGCTGAGCGATCCGTGCTGTCCGCTGCGCAGCGGCCCGTATTCTACGGGCTGTTTATCGCGTTTTTTCTCGCGTTCATCCCCATTCCAGGTGCGCTGGGCACGCTATTGGCATGGGCGGCTGCGCGATTCTTCCCGCGCCGCACCATTCAGTTCGCCGCGGTGGCTATGGGAGTCGTCATCGCCGGGTCCATCATCGCGGGCGTACGCTCGCTGCGCCTGGGCGATTCTGCAGCCGAGGTCTGGCTCCGATCGTTTCTAGGGCAGATGAGCTTCTTCGAGTCGGCCTTTATGCCGAACAACTGGGTCGCTTCCGGGATCGACCACGCGATTCACAACCAATTGCCCGAATCCTTCTTGTATCTTGGCGTTACGATCGCCAACGCGCTTTTCGCCAGTTGGCTGGCGGTGATGATCGTATCGAAGTACTTCGATCGAGCCCACGACCGCGCCTCAGCCGGTCACGCCCGCGGCAAACGCCCGGCATCACCAGCGTTGGGTGGTGTCGCCGGTTCCGTGTTCTTCTACCTGCCGCCGCCGCTTAGGCTTATAGCAGCCAAGGACCTGCGGACCTTTATCCGTGATCCATTGCAGTGGAGTCAGCTCGTGATCCTGTTCGGCCTGATGGGGCTATATCTGACCAACATGCCCACGCTGCGGTTCTCGTTCAGCGGGTCGGGATGGTTCTTGATCATTCCGTTTCTCAACCTGTGTGCGGTAAGCTTCATCCTGGCGACATTCACGTGCCGGTTCGTGTTTCCCCTCGTGTCGCTTGAAGGTCGGAACCTGTGGCTGGTCGGCCTCTTGCCCATGCCGCGCGGACACGTTTTGCTGGCCAAGTTCGCGTTTGCCATGACGGTTACGGTGCTGGTTGCGGTCGCCACGATGACACTGGCCACAATAATGCTTGAGCTGGACACCGCATGGGCCGTTATCCATCTCGTTGTCACCATGGCGATTTGCTTCGGGCTGTGCGGCTTCGCCGTCGGCATCGGTGCTCGGTTGCCGATGTTTCATCAGACCAACACCGCCCGCATCGCCAACGGTCTTGGCGGTACAACGAATCTGCTTGCCTCCGTCGCCCTCGTATCGGCCGTGCTGATCGGCGTGGGGATGGCAACGTGGCGCTGTCGAGGTTTGACCGTCGGCACGTTGCCTGATTCCACGTCGCTCATGATATGCGGTACGGTCGTGGTCCTCAGTGTCGTCGCCGGTCTTGTCGCGCTGTGGATCGGCGCACGGCACTTCAACCGCGTCGAGGTTTAACCGACGTTGTCAAGCCGCATGCGTCACCGGTCTCAGACACATCTGGAACCGGGTTTCAACCGGTGCACCAAACGCCCTCCGTCGTTCGAGTCCCGCCGTACCCGTACCCTTCAAGGCCGATAAGACCGGCTTATCGTTGCGCGAAAGGCATGATGCCGTACGGGCTGCGTTCTCTCCGTGAAATCCCGAGCGAACGCACCTATGATGGCAGTGGAGGAGGTGGAACGATGCAGGGTCAATCATCTCGTGGTCCGGGGGCCACAATGCGGGGAGAGTATCACGATGACATCCACGAGTTCGTGCCATCCATTAACACTCATGACGTGTTTCGGCAGCTCATTACCGACGAGCTGCGCAGCGGACGGCTGACACCCGCAAGACGCCGGCGCATTGTGCGCTACGCGGCCCAGCTCGGTTTATCCGCCGTCCAGGCCGGACGGTTGGTCAACGCTTGCCGCAAAGAAGCACTGCAAAGCCGCGACCCGATCGAGCGTTACTGCGCCCTGCGACTCGTTGAGCCGACACCGACTACAATACCGACACCCCTCAAGATTGCACTGGTGGTGACCGCAGCCATCGTGCTTGACCTGCTGTTTGTACACTGGCTATGGTAGTACGCTGAGCGTCTCGGCACGACCATGCGGGCTTGATGCGAGCGGCGCTCGTGCGAGAATACGCTCGTACGAGAATCCTTTCTCGCACGGATGGACCGAGGACGGATTCTCCGCCCAGCGAGACTCTACCCGGCGGTCTCACATCGACTGGTGCGTTTTCTTCTCTTCCAGGGACAGGACGCGATGGACAAGTCTCCGCTGGGCGCCGACGAGATCACGACAGACCAGCTCGATCCGGCGGTTCAGATCGCGCCGTTCGGAGACTACCCGACGCACGAGCTCCCGCATCCGGCGGTACTTGACCGCCCGGCGCCGATGCAGGTCATGGTGGCGAAGCACCCCCTCGACCACGTCTAGAAATCGATCCACCGCAAACGGCTTGCGAAACAGATCGCGCACGCCGAGGCGCATCGCTTCGATCACGTCATCGAGGGTGGGATCGTCGGCGACAAGAATGATCGGCCTGTTGCCAAGGGCCATGAGCTTCTCGGCAAGTTGAACGCCGTGCGAGTCGGCCAGATCTAGCTCGGCGATGACGAGATCGTGCGGGTCGACCAACTCGATGTCCAGGCACGCTGTCGCATCGGACACGCATGTGATGTGCGCGTCGAATCGTCGTGCCAGCGATGCAACGAGGATATCCAGGACATCCGCGTCCGGCTCGACCAGCAGTATCTTGTGCGACCGATCAACCATTGTGAAAAGTCGAAAAGTCAAAACGTCGAAACATTGAGACGCAAGACGCCGGGATCCACCACCGGTGGATGGAAACGTCAGAGTGCCACTACTTTGACGTTTCTGTGGTTCGACTCTTGCCGCAGGATGTTGCCGGGGAAGGTGAACGATGCGCTAGTAAGTCGGCGCACGGGCGGGCAGCTCAATCGTGACGGTCGTACCGACGTTCGGTGTCGACTCGACCCACAGGTGTCCGCCGTTGATTTCCGCGAGCCGATAGGCTCGCGACAATCCAAGACCTCGCCCCCGTCCAGCAGGACGGCTCGAGAAGAACGGGTCGAAGGCATGCTCCAACACGTCTTGCGTCATGCCCACGCCGTTGTCCTCGACAACGATCCGGATTGATTCATCGGAAGCACGGGAGGGCGAGTTGATATGCAAACGGGCCGTTTCCGGTTTCGTGGCCTCCACCGCGTTGGTGACAACGGCGTTGAGGATCTCGCGAAGCTGCTCACCGTCGGCGCATACAGTTACGCCGTGGTCACGCAGGGAGAGGGTCAACTGCTCTTCGCCGAACGGGGAGCTTGCTCGCCAGTGTTGACAGAGCGGTTCGAGTAGATCGGACAGCACCAAAGTGACGGGTGTCGGCGGCGCGGGCTTTGCGAAATGCATCAGATCCGTCACGATCCGCGTCGCCTGTTGTGTCTGGTCGATGATAATCTTCAGGCCTCGCGCGGTCTTCTCATTGTCACAGCCGGCCAGCTCCAGTTGCGCCCGACCCGAAATGACAGACAGCGGATTATTCAGCTCGTGCGCTGCCCCGGCGGCCATCTTGGCGATCATCGAAATCGACCGCTGCCGCACAACTTCCTTCTGGGCGGCGTTTAACCGGCGATTCAGATCCAACAGCTCTTCACTCGTTCGTTCCGCTTCAACGCGGGCCTTGGCCGACATCAAAGCCAGCCCGATCGCCGTTGAAACCGCTTCGCACTCCGTCGGCGCGGACCGGAACCGGGCGATAGCTTCCTTGCCTGCGGAAATCAGTACGCCGCCCGTCACAGTGCTCCCGTCCGCCAGCGGTAGCAGCCGGAGCGGCTCACACGGGTGCATCCCCATGCAGCGGTGCCAGATCATCTCGCAGCCATCGGGCGCGGCGACGAGTCCTCGATCCGATCCTGCCGGCAGCGCCGGCGCCAGCCCCATTGCATCTTGCGAATCGCCTGCGTCGATGACTAAGGCCGCCTCGTCCTGATCGGACGTCTTGGAGCAGCCTGCGTGAATGCAGTGGCCCGGTGCGTCGCTGAAAAACGCCACCGCACGCTCAGTGTCCAGCATCGTCCGTACGCTTTCAGAAGCTGCCACACAAACGTCACCAATGCGATCCTGCCCGGTGAGCCTCTTCGTGAAGTGCTCCAGCGCAGAAAGACACGCCGACCGGACCTCTAGGTGCCGGTTTGCCGCCGCCAGTTTCGCGTTGATCTGACCAAGCTGTTGATTCGCCGCCGCCAACGAGGCCATGTATTCGTTGCGGCTGCGCACGTCGTCGAGGCCGATCAATTCACGGAACGGTTCCATCCGTTCCGGCAGCCGATCAAGCAAGTTCGCGAGCGAGTCGGCGTCCACACCCACCCTGGCTGCGGACTCCTCCACGTCACCGACATGCCCGTATCCGGAGTATCCGATCCCTTCCCGGCGAACAAGATCGTCCGCGAGATGAACGATCCGCACGAGCTGGCCGAAGGCCACGGACGATGGCAACGCCTCGGGAGCTTGATGGTGGAGCCAGGCGCATTCCCCGATCGCCTGCGGGAGCTGCCACCGACCGATCAGGCGCCGGCCCGCCACGGTGTGATCCAACCCGAAGATCTCACGCTCGACGTCGCAGATGCAGGCGTAGTGACGCTCGACCCGCTCTACGACGCGGGCATATGCTTTCGGTAAACAGGTGTCGAGGGCAATCTTGCCCACATCATGCAGCAAACCGCAGACGAACGCCTCGCTACCCACACCAGGCCCGGCAACCTTTTCGCCGATCTTCTCCGCAACACAGGCCACCGCCAGACTGTGTTGCCACAGACCTTGGCGCGCCGCGGCGGCGCGACGGTTCTCATCGGGTACACGGAACGTCTCATATAGCTGGACTGTCAGCACCACATTGCGGATGGCGTTGAAACCCAGCAGTGCGACCGCTCGCGACACCCTCATGCCGTGGCTGCTGACACCCAGATCGGCACGTCGAATCAGGCGGAGAATGGCTGCGGTCAGCGATGCGTCGGATTCGATGATCTCGACGACGTCGCGTACGGATGATTCGTCCGACGTCGTGATCGTCAGCAGACGCGCCGCCACCGCCGGAAGTGTCGGAAGCCGGTCCAACTGGCTGAGGATCAGCTCCACGCGCTCGCGTGGCCGGTGCTGATTGGCGGGTCGTGATTCGACGACGGTGTTCATCGCACAAGCATTCCGAAGAACGAGCACGGAGTACGACGGGACTATGCGACGTTGAGCAGTTCCGTCATCTTGGAGATTACCGCATCAATGACAAACGGCTTACGAATGAACTCGTCGGCCCCGCCCTGGAACAGTTCCTCCACCTCATCCGGATCCGCCACGCCGCTGATCACGATGATTTTCATGTGTTCGTAGGCTGGATTGGCGCGGATCGTCCGACACACCGCGTTCCCATTGATATCGGGCAGTTTGAAGTCAAGGAGCATGATGTCGGGTCGAAACTGTTCGGTGATGATGCCCGCGTCGTATCCGGTCGAAGCAGTCCGCACCTCGAAGCGGCCATCCCGTTCGAGCAGCTCCGTGAACATCTCGATGATCGCCTGATCATCATCAACCACGAGCACCCGCTTTTTCCCGCTTTCCAATTGGTCCAGCGGGATGTGGTTTTCCTTCATAAATGCGATGAGTGACTCTCGCGGGATGCGCCGAAAACGCGAGCCGGGTACCCGAAAGCCTTTCAGCCGGCCGCTGTCAAAACAACGAATGACAGTCTGCTGGCTGATCTTGCAGGTTCGGGCGACCTCGCCTGTTGTGAACACCTGCTTTGTGCGGTTGTACGCCATAGCTAGCCCTCTGACCTATCAATCCTTCCAAATCAGAAGCTACGTACCTTGTCCATGTTCTCCATGTTTCCTATACGATACATACCGCACATTTCATCGTCAACGAGAAAATCCTGAAAAGGACAGACTCTTTGCTTCGCGCGGGCGATCCGGAGTAATAGGACGCGACGTGGCAAGTTGATGGTTCTGGGACGCTGGGTGTCTCGGCAGATTAGCCGGCCTTCGGCAGCGATCGTCGGCCCGATAGATAGACCCACAGGATCGTAATATCTGCGGGATTGATCCCGCTCACCCGCGCGGCCTGTCCGAGCGTACGTGGGCCGACACGTGCCAGGTGCTCCCGCGCCTCGAGCCGGAGTTCCGGCATGGCTGTGTAGTTGATGTGCTCCGGGATCAATAGGGATTCGAGGCGGCGAAAACGCTCGATCTGCCGTTCCTGCCGATCGACGTAGCCGCTGTACTTGGCATTGACAAGCACCTGCCACAGCGCGTCCGTGCAGAAGATCTGATCGGTGACCCGCCCGAGCGCGTCGCCGAAGGTTGCGACGTCCGCATCGGGGCGGCGCATCCACGTCCGCAAGGGTAATCCATCGATCCGGCCGTGGTCGCAGAGTGCTTCGATGGCAGCTATTGCTTCATATTTTCGCTGATAGCGTGCCCAGCGCTGATCGTTGACCGTCCCGAGCGTCCGCCCGATCGGTGTGAGGCGGTGGTCGGCGTTGTCGGCCCGGAGGCGTAACCGGTACTCCGCCCGCGACGTGAACATCCGATAGGGTTCGGTTGGCGGCTTGGCGATTAAGTCGTCGATCATCACGCCGATGTACGCTTCATCCCGGCCCAGCACGAAGGGCTCCTCTCGGTGCAGATGTCGGACCGCATTGACACCCGCGACCAGGCCTTGACCCGCCGCTTCCTCATAACCGCTGGTGCCATTGATCTGACCCGCGAGAAACAGCCCGTCCACCAGCTTGCTTTCCAACGAGGTCTTTGTCTGTTGCGTTGGGACGAAGTCGTATTCAATGGCATAGCCGTACTGGAGGATTCTCGCGTGCGCAAGGCCCGGCACCTCGCGCACCATCGCATCCTGGACATCTTTTGGTAGTGACGTGCTGATGCCGTTGCAGTAGACGCGTTCGTTGTCGTACCCCTCCGGCTCCAAGAATATCTGGTGCCTGGGCTTGTCGGCAAAGCGTACAACTTTGTCTTCGATGCTCGGGCAGTAGCGCGGGCCCGTCGATTCGATTTGCCCCGTATACAACGGTGCCCGGTCGAGATTGGCGAGAATATGTTCATGGACGCGGGCGTTCGTCCAGGTGATCCAGCAATCGATCTGTCGTTGCGGGATGCCGTCGGTCATCAGCGAAAATGGTGTCGGCGCCTCGTCACCCGGCTGCACCTCGCACAGGTCGTAATCAATCGAATTCCGGTGAACGCGCGGCGGCGTTCCCGTCTTGAGCCGTTCCAATTCAAAGCCCAGCGATCGCAGAGAAGTCACCAGGCCCACCGCAGCCGGCTCGCCAAACCGACCACCCACGGTTTTCTCGTGACCGCAGTGCATCAATCCGCGCAGGAACGTGCCGGTCGTCAGGACAACGGCTCCGGTCTTTATGATCCGACCGTCCAGCAGGGTCACCGAGCAGACGCGACGGTGCGAACCGCCGTGAGAGTCCGTTTGTGTGAAGATGGCCTCCGCCAATCCTTCGATGATTTCGAGCGATCGGGCCTCGCCGAGTAGACACTGCACGACCTTCGGGTACCCGTGGCGGTCGGCCTGAGCGCGTGGCGCCCAAACAGCCGGCCCCTTGCTCCGGTTGAGCATGCGGAACTGGATCCCCGCCCGGTCGATCGCCAAGCCCATCAAACCGCCCAACGCGTCGATCTCACGGACCATTTGCCCCTTCCCCAGCCCGCCGACGGCAGGATTACAGGACATTCGCCCGATCGCTTCGTGTTGCATCGTGATCAGCGCGGTATCCGCGCCCAGCCTGGAAGCAATCCAAGCCGCTTCGATACCGGCGTGGCCACCACCAACTACGACGACGTCATAACAACGTGCCAAGCAGAATCCTCCACAGAGCCTTTTGAACTCAAGGCAAGAGTATAGTGCCGTGTGGGAGAGCAACCAGCATCCGCAACAAAGACCGCTTTGTGGCCCCAGAGGACCGTCCGGGATTCCGTTCGGGCGTGCTACGGTGCAGGCGAGTCGTGGACTTTAATCCGCGCGGACACACGGCATTCGATACCGTCCTGACATCGTGAGACACCGCGCAGGTTGAATCCAGCGTCTCGTAAGATCGCGGAACCGGCAACGCGCGAGGGTCGCCACTGACGACCGAAGACTTACAGTGACCGTGTAAAACAGAAGGGAGTACAATCCACACCAACGCCGGCGCGGTTTCGGCTTTTGGTGCAGGGTACATCCTACTTGGAGTGGCATGGGTCAACGGGAGTTGACCTGTGGAATACCATTCGCGCTGTCGAGCACATCGTGCCAGCCCCTCGGATTCACCGGCGCGGACCCATGCCATCCTCGCCGTTTACTGCCACTTTTCGGGATGCGTCCTTGGTATTTACTTCCATTGACACTTGGCGTGCGGTATACTGGCTAGTCAACAATCCTGGTGTTCGTATGGGATTTTCGTGGTTGTCTTTGGGGGAGTCCTACCATGTTGTCCAGCAAAGCAATTTCGAGTGTGTTCGTTTTAGCGAGTAGCGTGCTGCTTGGCGCGGTGGAGGCACAGGCTCAGATTTGCGAGCCCGCGCCGGATGGGTTCGGTTGTGTTCCGCTGTTCTGTTCAGACATACCGGAGGAGCAGTGCATCGTAACCGTCGCGCGTGTGGACGTTGCAAGCGGCGCAATTACCGTGGTGGCGTGCGAATGCATGGATTTCAACTACTGCCACGTCGAACTCGTGGATGGGAGGCTCTTTCCCGTCGGATGGTGCCCGGACGGCGGGATCTGTGAGTTGACCGAGTGGGATACGGACAACGATGGGATCGACGATCACTTCACGGCCAAGTGCGTAAACGGTGAGGTCGGCGCTTGCTGTGAGGACATCACGGACGGCCTCATTCCCTACGAAACCTGCGAAAACTTGAACCAAGAGGACTGCGACTGGCTGTTTCATCCTGACACATCATGTGAGAAGCTCCAAGCCTGCTGCTTTGACCACAACTTATGCTACGACATGAATCCGTTCTGCTGCGTCGACTCGGGTGGTATTCCGCAGGGGTCGGGTTCGACGTGTGACGATGTCGTCTGTGGGGAAATCTGCGGCGGTATATCGGGTATCCCGTGCGATGATCCGAATGAGTTCTGCAAGTTCCCCGAGGGCACCTGTGATTGGGCGGACCACTATGGCATGTGCACACCGGTGCCGGAGGGATGCCCCGATGTCTGGGATCCGGTCTGCGGCTGCGACGGCGTTACGTACGGCAACGAGTGCGAGGCCGACATGGCGCGTATGTCGATCGACCATCGCGGCGAATGCGACCTTACGGAAGGACCGGACTTAATCGTCCACGACCTTCAAAATGTGATGAGCTATGGCGCCGAGGGCGACATCTCGGCTTTTGCGGTCGGGACCAACGCATGCAACGTCGGCAACCAGCGGGTCAGTTGGGTTGCCCATACAAACGAGCATCCGGTCATCGGGCAGAACATGTACCGGCTCAGTGAGGGCCGGTTTGAGCAGATCGGAATGAGCTGGCTGATTCACGGATTCTATGCCACCTCCCAAAGCGATTGCGGGCCCTGCACGGATATAACGGACGGAAGAGAACTCGGCGTCGGCTGCTCTACTCCCCATTCGGCGTATCTCAACGGCGTCCAGGCCAACATGGGCCCCCGATCCGACGTCAATGCCCATACGGGCTACTTCCCATACCCGCCGGCTATCACGGACCCGTCATGTGGGCAGTGCGGCGTCATTGACCGCCGTCTGCAGACACACAATGCTGATCTCGATCCGGCGTTGAATCCCGGAGCGCTGTATTTTGTCGAAGGCCATTATGTGGCCGCGGACGAAGCGGCTGCGGGGAACGGCAACGACAACGTCTCATATCGTCGGGTTACGATCAGCGGACCACATGACTCCGGTGCGCTCTACGAGGCGACTGTCACCGATGCGGCGCAGGCGCGGCAAGCGGGCATTCGGGCGTGGCGGGATCACGACCCCACCATCGTCGAGACGGAGGTCCAAGTTCCGGGAGACGGCCTGTTCATTCTGGCGGCGAAGGCGATCGAACTGGAGAACGGAATGTGGCTGTACGAATACGCTCTCCAGAACGTGAATTCGCATCGCTCCTGCGGCTCCTTCAGCGTACCTCTCCCTGCGCAGGGCGCGATCGGTACCGTCGGCTTTCACGACGTCGATTACCACAGTGGTGAGCCGTTTGACGGCACTGATTGGGACACCACACTTTCGAGCAACGGGCTCACCTGGGCCACCGCCGGGTACGAGATCAATCCAAACGCCAACGCGCTCCGCTGGGGAACACTCTACAACTTCCGATTCCACGTTAACGCTCCGCCGCAGCCCGTTGAGGTTACGATCGGTCTGTTCCGACCCGGATTCCCTGACTCGGTGTCAGTCCGGACGCTTGGCCCATACCGCTCGCCCGACGCATGTGAACCGACGGACGATGGCGCCGGTTGCGTTCCATTCGCCTGTTCGCTTATACCGGAGGAGCAGTGCATACCGACCGTTCTGCAGTTGGATGTTTTGACCGGTGCGATCATCGTGGTGGCCTGCGAATGCAGAAACATTAACGACTGCCACATCGAGTTCGGCGACGCCAAGCCCTTCGCCGTGGGGAATTGCCCGCCGGGGCACTCGTGCGAGGTGGTGGCCTGGGATGAGGACGACGACGGGATGGAGAACCACTTTGCGGCCGAGTGTATGCCGACCGGCGCCTGCTGCTTCGATATTACCGGTAGTCCGAATTCCGTCCCGCGCTGCGTGGAGACGACACAGCATGTTTGCGAGTCCGGCGGCGGCTTCTTCCAGGGCGTTGGGACCATGTGCATGCCGCCGGAGGCCTGTTGCCTCACTTGGGCGAACGGCTACTGCGCCGACACCGATCCGCTGTGCTGCATTGCGTTCGGCGGTATACCGCAAGGCCCCGGTTCGAGCTGCGCGGATGTCGTCTGCGGGCGAGTGTGCGGCGGCCCCGACGGCATCCAATGCGATAATTCCGTGGAGTTCTGCAAGTTCCCCGAGGGTACCTGCGGCGCGGGGGACGGCCTCGGCATCTGCACCCCGATCCTGAGCATATGCCCAACGCTTTGGGACCCGGTTTGCGGTTGCGACGGGGTGACATACCCCAACGAATGTGTAGCGGACGGCGCGGGCGTTTCCGTGGCCCACCGCGGTGAGTGCGCATGGGTGTGCTGCGATCCCAAGCAAGCGCCGACCTGCCCGGATGGGACTCCCCCACGATGTTGCGCCGATGGCCACTGGGAGTGCGATGACACCTCAGGGACTGTTCCGTGCGAGGAACTTGGAATCGTATGCGAGCCGGTTTGCGGCGGTCCCCACGACATTCCATGCGATAGCAACGACCACTTCTGCAAGTTCCCCGAGGGTACCTGCGGAGAGCATGACGTCTTCGGGATGTGTACGCCGTTCCCGAGTGAATGTCCTTTCCTTTGGGATCCTGTATGCGGCTGCGACGGAATGACGTACCCCAACGGGTGTGCGGCCGACGCCGCCGGCGTCTCCATCGCTCACCGTGGTGAGTGTGAGCCGCGGTATTGCTGGTCGCACGACATGTGCCACGTGGACGAGTACTGCTTCGTCGACGATTGTTTAGCCGAGACCGGCATTTGCATGCCACGGCCCGAAGAATGCCCTTACCTCTGGGACCCGGTCTGCGGTTGCGATGGCGTCACGTACTTTAATGCGTGCGAGGCGGCGCGCGCGAGCATGAGCGTGGATTATCCCGGTATGTGCGAGGGTACACGCTGCTTCTGGAATGACATGTGCGAGCCGGATCAGTACTGTTTCTTCCACGTTTGTGCAGCCGAAACGGGTGCGTGCGTAGCTCGACCTGAAACCTGTCCGGACATTTGGGACCCGGTCTGCGGATGTGACGGTGTCACATACCCGAATGCATGTGAGGCGGCGCGCGCGGGTATGAGCGTGGATTATCCGGGCATTTGTGAAGGAGATTATTGCTGGTCGAACGAGATGTGCGAGCCGGATGAGTACTGCTTCTTCATCGATTGTGGGCTCGAGAGCGGCGTCTGCATGCCCCGGCCCGAAGTCTGCCCGGACATCTGGGAGCCGGTTTGCGGTTGCGACGGTGTCACATACCCGAATGCATGTGAGGCGGCACGCGCGGGAATGAGCGTGGACTATCCCGGCGAGTGTGAAGGAATACACTGCTGGTCAAACCAGGACTGCGCGCCCGACTGGTATTGCTTCTTCCACGTTTGCGCGGCGGAGACCGGCATCTGCATGCCCCGGCCCGAAGTCTGCCCGGACATTTGGGACCCGGTCTGCGGATGTGACGGTGTCACATACCCGAATGCATGTGAGGCGGCGCGCGCGGGTATGAGCGTGGACTATCCCGGCGAGTGCGAGCGAATCTGTGGACATGATCCGTCACAATTTCCGCCGTGTCATCCAGACGAGTTCTGCAAGTTCCCGCCTGGCACGTGCGACGACCTGACCGTTACCGGTATGTGCACTGTAATCCCGGATGTATGTCCCGAATATTACGACCCGGTATGTGGTTGTGATGGTGTGACTTACGGCAATGAATGCTTCGCGGATATGGCGGCGGTCTCGATCGACTACTTCGGCGCCTGCGAGGGACCCCCTTACGCGGCTGAGAGAAATCTGAAAACTCCAGACTTGTCGTACTGCCCCGGTGTGCCGAAATTCGTCCAGATTCACCTTAATCCGCAGGCAGGTGCAACGTCAATCGGTCTTGAGGATTCACCGCCGGCCGATTGGGTTGTGATTGAGATCAGTCACGAGGGAACCTTTGACCACGTGAACTGGAAAGTGAAATGGGGTCCGTTCTTCGTCGGCTCGGACTTTCCTAGAAGCGTGAGCTACACCGCCGTCCCGCCGGACGAAGCGAGCGGTGTCGTATGCTTTTGGGGCACGATCTCGGTCGACGGATTGAACGAACCGATCTGCGGCGACGACTGCATCGATTCCTTCTGTTGCCCGTTCATGGAAGTTGATCTACCGCAGCCGCCGTGTCCGCCGTGTCCGTTTGGCGACTGCACCACTTGTCCCAATCCCGGTTGTCATGACGGGCGGATTACATTGTGTGAACTCGTTGGTTATGCCTGTGCCTGGATGCATGGGTGCAACGACAATCTGGCTGGACTGGTGCGGGCCGCCTACATCTGGATGCACGGCGAGTGCTATTGCTGGGATGATGCCGGAGGCAATTGGTTCCCAACGCGCTGCCCGCCGCCCCCTTCGGGGTGCTGCCCCGTAACGACTACGGGTGCGAACTCGGGGTACGGTGCCGAAGCGCGCCTTACCAACCCAGGCCATGCAATCGCACACGTCGATTACAATCGCGACACCCGCAAGGGCGTGGTTCGAGAGTTGGAGGTGCCCATCACGATTGAGGCTCCCGCCGGAACGTCGGCCGCAGCACTCGACTTCAAGATCCCCAAAGGCTGGGAGGTGATCTCGATAAGCGACGACGGTGAGTGGGATGAGTTCAACCGCAAAGTCAAATGGGGACCGTTCTTCGAGGACCTGTCGCGCACGGTGACCTTCAAGGTTCGTCGACTGGCGGATACCGGGAGGCTTGCGGCCCGCGGGCTCAAGACCAGGGTGCGTCCAGACAGCTTTACCGGAACTGTCTCATTCGACGGTGTGAATCACACGATCACCGTAAGGTAACGTGCACAATGAACGGCCTCGGCGTCGAGCAAGAATACCGTGTCTGCTCGACGTCGGGGCCCATCTGTGAAAGAGGCATTTTTCCCAACTGTGGAGGGGCCCTTTAGATGTATCCTCAGTACAAGGTGGGCGGTGACTGCGTGATCCCCCGTTCGAGTCCGTCCCACAAAGCTCGTCGTCCCGACGTTTCAGAACGGTTAGTGTTCTTGTGTGGCGAGCCGCGGGCTTTAGCCCGCGCGGACTCTCAAGGAATGAGTAGTGTCCGGGCGCCAGGTACTGACTACAGGAGAAGCACAATCGCCATAGCGAGTCGTGTATCCCCGTCGCACTGGAGGTGCTCCCCACGTATATTGGCGTTGATCGCCGGATTGATCGCATGGCCTGGCATGACGCAGTCGGTTTTCGCCCAGGGCGCGACGCGAGACCTCTCGGGCTACGCCGAACCCGGAGTCAGCTTTACCGTGACGATTGCCATCGATCCTCCGGCCGGCACGGCAGTCGTCGGAGCCGAGGACGCGCCGCCAACCGGCTGGTCCGTTTCGAATATCAGTGATGGCGGGACGTGGGACGCCGAGCAGGAGAAGGTTAAGTGGCCCCTGTTTCTCGACCCGTCGATTCCCGAGGTCGTGACCTACGACGTGACCCCACCGGATGAAATACCGGGCATGTACTGCTTTGCGGGAACCGTGAGCTTCGACGGTTCCGAGGATCCAATCGCGGGTGACGAGTGCATCCCCATCAGAATCCCAACCGTTTCCGAATGGGGCATGGTGACGATGATATTACTCGTGGCGGTGGCCGGGACACTGGTCCTCATCCGACACCGGGCAACGCGGGCATCGATTTCGTAGGTTGAGCTCCGGCCAATCTATACTCTGCACCGAGCCCGCGTGCGGGATGTTTCCCATCCTGAGCTTGTTCGTGCTCGAGTACCTTCGTGGCATATCTCTTGCAAGACACGCCCTGTACGGTTGACGAGCGCCGTTTGGCAGGCTAGTCTCTTGTTTATCCACTGATTGGCCAGACAGACCGCCGCCGGCCGGTGGTGCCGGAGGACGTGTTGGATTCCCGGAGGCCGTGCCCGCGTCCGAACGTGGGTTCGGCCACGATAGGATAAGGAGGATGTATGGTCGTTGGAATAATCGGCTATGGCGCCCATATACCCAGACGGCGGATCAAGGTCGAAGAGATCGCCAAGGTCTGGGGGGCGGACGCACCTAGCTTCAAGAAAGGTCTGGAACTGTTCCAAAAATCGGTCCCGGCGCTCGACGAAGACACAATTACGCTGTCGGTCGAGGCGGCCCGCAACGCGCTCGCTCGAGCGGAGATCGATCCGAAGGACATTGGCGCGCTCTACGTCGGCAGCGAGTCACATCCCTACGCCGTGAAACCCTCGGGCGCGACGGTTGCCGAGGCGATCGGGGCTACGCCCGACTGTCATTGCGCCGACTTCGAGTTTGCCTGCAAGGCCGGTTCGGAGGGAATGTTCGTCGTATACGGGCTGGTGAAAGCTGGTCTGATCAAGTACGGGATGGGCATCGGGGCCGACACCTCGCAAGGGGCCCCTGGTGATGCTCTGGAGTACTCGGCTGCGGCGGGAGCGGCTGCTTTTATCATGGGCGCCGACAATGACCGCATGATCGCCACGATCGACGAGACCTTCTCGTTCATGACGGACACGCCCGATTTCTGGCGCCGCGAGCATCAGTTTTATCCATCGCACGGCGGCCGGTTCACCGGCGAACCGGCTTACTTCCGTACGGTCACGGGAGCGGTCAAGGGTATCTTGGAGAAATCGAACCTCAAGCCGTCGGATTTCAAGTATGTGGTCTTCCACCAGCCCAACGGGAAGTTCCCCAAGCGGGCGGCCAAGCTTCTCGGTTTCAGCTTCGAGCAGATCGATGTCGGACGTCTGGTGCCATGGCTTGGCAACACGTACTCCGGATCTTCCCCGATCGGCCTTACGGCGGTTCTGGATGTGGCAAAGCCGGGGGACCGGATTCTGATGTGCTCTTACGGCTCCGGCGCTGGGAGCGATGCGTTCGTCTTTACCGTTTGTGAGCGAGTCCGCAAAGCCCGGGATTTGGCGCCGAAGACGCGATGGCTTTTGGATGAAAATGTCAACTTCGTCGAATACGGCGAGTACGCTAAAATGCGGCGCAAGATCCGCCTGGCGGAAAAGTAGGAGAATCGATCGATGAGAGATGTGGCCGTTATTGGCGTCGGCATGCAGAAATGGGGAGAGCTCTGGGAGAAGTCGACCCGCGACATCTTCGTCGAGTCCGCCCTCCTGGCGATGGACGATGCCGGCGTTGACAGCCTCGACGCCATGTACGTCGGGAGCATGACCCCGGGACTCTTCACGTCCCAGGAACATCTTGGATCAATCATGGCAGACTATCTGGGCCAGAAGAATATTCCGTCCACACGTGTGGAGTCCGCCTGTGCCTCCGGCGGTCTGGCCTTCAGGCTGGCGTATATGGAGGTGGCCTGCGGGATGCATGATGTCGTCCTGGCGGGCGGTGTCGAGAAGATGACCGACATCGGCGGCGGCGACGCGACGCACGCACTTGCGGCGGCCGCCGACATGCGATGGGAAGGGATGCACGGAGTTACCTTCCCGGGCTTGTACGCCATGATGGCGGTCGCACACATGGCCAAGTACGGGACAACGCGTGAGCAGCTCGCTCATGTGGCGGTCAAGAACCATCACAACGGCAGTATGAATCCACGGGCTCAGTTCCCCATGGAGATCACGGTCGAGGGCGTGATCAACTCCGTCAAGGTCGCGGACCCGCTGAATATCCTGGACTGCTCTCCAATCACTGACGGGGCCGCCGCAGCCATCCTCGTTCCGGCGGATATGGTGAAGAAGTTCAAGAAACCGGGTGTCAAAATAATCGGTAGCGGGCATGCTACGGACACTATCGCCCTGCATGACCGTGAGGACTTGACGACACTGGCCGCCGTCGCCGCGTCGGCTGAACAGGCGTACAAGATGTCCGGCAAGGATGTGAAGGATATCGACTTCGCCGAGGTGCACGACTGCTTCACAATCGCCGAGATCATCGTGTCCGAGAGTCTCGGGATCTTCGAACGCGGCAAGGGAGGTCCCGCGGCCGAGGCGGGAGAAACCAGCCTCGAGGGGCGCATCCCTATTAATCCAAGCGGAGGCTTGAAGTCGAAGGGGCACCCGGTCGGAGCGACGGGGCTGGCCCAGATCGCCGAGATAACCGAACAGCTTCGTGGCGAGGCCGGTCCACGGCAGGTCAAGAACGCTCGCGTAGCGCTGGCGCAGAACATGGGCGGTAGCGGCGGAAGCTCCGTCGTTCACATTCTGGAGGTGATGTAGATGCCACCGGCAAGATCATGGAGAACGTACCCGCAGACCTACCGCCTGGAGGCGGCACGCTGCGTAAAGTGTGAGAAGGTCTTCTTCCCGCCCAGGCTCGTCTGCAGCAAGTGTCACGGGCGTCAGTTCGAGCGCTTCAACATGAAGCGGACAGGCAAAGTGGTCACCCATACGGTCATTCGGACCCCGTCAGACGAGTTTTCCGGAGAGGCGCCGTTTGCCGTCGGGATCGTTCAGATGGACGACGGCCCGCGGATGACCTCACAGATTGTCGACGTTCCCTTCGACGAGATCAAAATCGGCATGCCGGTCAAGCTGGAGTTCAGGCGGCTTTCCACGGAGGGAGAGGCCGGCACCATTCACTACGGGCACAAGGCCGTTCCCGTAAGGGTTTGAGTGCTGGTGCGAGAAACCCTGGTGCGAGAATCCCTTCTCGCACCCAGCTGATGAATGTGGGGCCGAGAGAGGATTCTCGGCCCAGCGTCGAGGTGCGAATGACCCACGGCACCGTACGCCTTACACGCAAAGGCACCGTCGCGCGGGTCGCGTTGAACCGCCCGGATGTTCACAACGCGTTCAACGAGCAGATGCTCGAGGACCTTCTCGAGGTCTTCGGCAAAATCCGAGACGATCCCAGCATACGCGTCGCTGTGATAACTGGTGAAGGTGAGTCCTTCTGCGCGGGTGCAGATTTACACTGGATGAAGAGGGTAATCACCTATACCTACGAAGAGAACTACGAGGACTCGCTCACGCTCGCGCGGATGCTACGTGAGATTTACACCTGCCCCAAGCCGGTGATCGGGCGTATCAACGGTCCGGCCATCGGCGGCGGCACTGGCGTGGTAGCGG
Source organism: uncultured Phycisphaeraceae bacterium (assembly GCA_964548955.1). Lineage (GTDB taxonomy): Bacteria > Planctomycetota > Phycisphaerae > UBA1845 > UBA1845. The sequence continues at coordinate 7,335 of CAZJTP010000009.1, read as the reverse complement.
TCAGCGACATCGCCATCGCGTCCGAGAACGCCGTCTTCGGCTTTTCCGAAACGAAGTTAGGGCTCACCCCCGCGGCGATCTCCCCCTACCTGCTCAAGCGGATGGGGGAGAGGAATCTTCGCGAGTACTTCCTGACGGGCGAGCGCTTTTCGGCAGAGCGTGCTGCGGAGATGGGTTTGGTGAATGCCGTCGTCCCGCCGGACCAGCTCGATGCAGCCGTAGACGCGAAGATTGAAACCGTCCTGACGGGCGGTCCCAATGCCCTGGCTGTCTCAAAGGAACTGATCCGTGAGATTGCCGAGCGATCCCTGGAAGAGAACGGCCCTTATACGGCGGAGGTAATCTCTCGCCTGCGCATCAGCGAGGAAGGCCAGGAAGGGATGAACGCGTTCCTCGACAAGAAGAAGCCGAGGTGGGTGGCGGAAGGGGAAAGGATGAAGGATGAAGGATGAAACATCGAATTCTTGAATCCTGGATGTGAGACAAGCGCCACCAGCGAGTTGTATTACGTATGTTCAAGCGCATCTTGATTGCCAACCGAGGTGAAATCGCCCTTCGGGTTATACGTGCGTGTAAGACGCTGGGCGTCGAGACCGTCGCCGTCTTCTCGGAGGCTGACGCCGCGTCACCGCACCTTCAAGAAGCCGATGTGAAGGTGTGCATCGGACCACCCAAAAGCGCCGACAGCTACCTCAACATGGAGGCGATCATCCAGGCGGCTGAGCAGAACGGGTGTTGTGCCATCCACCCTGGTTACGGCTTTCTGGCTGAGAACGCGCTTTTTGCCGAACTGTGCGAGCAGGCCAAGATGACGTTCATCGGCCCACCTGCCGGGGCAATCAGGGCGATGGGGGATAAGGCCACCGCCAGGGAGACGATGCGGGAGTCCGGTTTGCCGGTGATACCAGGGTCGCGTGGAACACTGCCGCGATTGGAAGACGGCTTAAAACTCGCGAAGGAGATCGGCTTCCCTGTCCTGCTCAAAGCGACCGCCGGCGGTGGCGGTCGGGGCATGCGACGAGTCGATGCGGCGAAGGAGTTTGAGCAGAAGTTCCGCGAGGCTTCGCTGGAGGCGGAGAAGGCGTTCAGCAATCCTAGCCTCTACTTGGAAAAGTACATCGTCGACGGCCGGCACATCGAATTTCAGGTAATGGCTGATGCCTTCGGCAACGTCGTGCACTTGGGAGAGCGTGAGTGTTCGGCCCAGAGGCGTCACCAGAAACTCGTCGAAGAATCACCTTCGCCTGTGATGGATTCAGATACACGGCAGGACCTGGGTGAGAAGCTTCGCCACGCGATGCGGGCAATCGGATATAGGAATGCCGGCACGATCGAGTTCTTCCGGGACTCGGACGGGCAATTCAACTTCATGGAGGTCAACGCTCGCCTTCAGGTCGAGCATCCTGTGACCGAGCAGGTGACCGGGCGCGATCTGGTCACGGAACAGATCCGGATCGCAGCCAATGAAACCCTTTCCTTCGGGCAGGACGGCGTGAAGATGAACGGGCATTCCATCGAGTGCCGCATAAATGCCGAGGATCCGTTTGAGGACTTCAAGCCCTCGCCGGGCGAGATCAAGGGATTCGTGCCGCCTGAGGAGATTTCGGGCGTCAAAGTTCGCGTGGACTCACACGTACAGGCGGGGTATCGCATCCCAATCCACTATGATTCGCTCATCGCCAAGCTGATCGTATGGGGACCGGATCGTGACGCGGCGCGTGAGGGCATGATAAAGGCACTTGAGTCATTCCGAATCGAAGGTGTCAAAACGACCATCCCCGTTCACCTGAGAATCATGAAGAACCCGGATTTTGCCGCCGGGAATTACGACACCGGATTCATAGCAAGGCTGCTTGACCAAGGATGAAGGTGGAAGGATGAACGCGATTGGGGACTGGGGATTGGGAATAGGTGGACCATGAATAGTGGCATTAACAACTTCATTCTTCATCCTTTATCCTTCAGCCTTGTGATCAAGGAACATCACGCATGTCCAAGGTGATCCTCCATCCCATCGGCACTCCGCTGGAAGACGCGATCGAGGAGAAGTCTTATGTCGAGAACCTCAAGCGCATGGAGGAACTGAACGAGGTTGTCTCCCGGCGCCGCGAGGAGGTTCGAGCGGGTTGGGGACCCGAATACGTCGACCGGGTGCACGCGAAGGGCAAGCTTACCACCTGGGAGCGACTGAAGATTCTAAAAGACCCGTACACGACGATCTTCCCCATCAACACCTTCGTCAACTACGGTCTTGAGTTCGGGAAGCCTCCACGCACATCACCCTCGGCAGGAGTCGTTACGGCGTTTGTGCGCGTCCACGGACGCCTCACCGTCGTGATCGCGAACGACAACACCGTGGCATCCGGCTCCTGGTGGCCGATGACGCCGGAGAAGATCGAGCGCGCCCAGGAGGTCGGCCTACGGCTTAGGATACCGGTGATCTACCTGGTAGACTGCTCGGGCCTCAACCTACCGGAGCAATCCAAGACGTTCCCGGGCAGGGTGGGAGCGGGGTATATCTTCAAGATGAACTCGCTGTTGTCGGCAAACGGGGTCCCGCAAATCGCCGGCGTCCTCGGGGATTGCATCGCTGGTGGAGGGTACATGCCGATCATCTCGGACAAGCTCTTCATGACCGAGCAGGCCTATATGGTCATCGCCGGGGCCGCACTGGTCAAAGGAGGGCGATCGCAGAAGATCACCTCGCTCTCGATCGGCGGACCGGACGTGCACGTGCACCTGTCCAACTGTGCCGACGAGCGGGTCCCGGATGATCAAACGATGATCAAGCGGATTCGCCAGGAGGTGGAGAAACTCCCGCAAAGCGCGGTGACATACTACCGTCATGGATTCACTCCGGCTGCTCCGCGCTTCTTGCCGCGGGAGATCAATGGGCTGCTTCCGGTTGATCACCGTGTGGTCTACGACATCCGCCAGATCATCGCCCGTCTTGTGGACAACTCACTGTTCTGGGAATTGATGCAGCACACCGGCGAAGAGATGGTGACGGGCGTCGCCCGCATCAACGGGCTGTATGTCGGAATCATCGCCAACAACCAGCAGCTTACCGCACATCCGGAGCTGAAGGACCGGACCCGACCGGGCGGGCTGCTCTATCGCGAAGGTATCGCGAAGATTTCGCAGTTCTCAAGGTCCTGCAACTCCGACGGGATTCCGATCATCTGGCTTCAGGATATCTCCGGATTTGACATCGGCATCGAGGCCGAAAAGCACGGCCTTTTGGGATTCGGCTCGAACCTGCTCTACACCAACTCGACGAACACCGTGCCCATGATCACGGTGCTTCTGCGCAAGGCCTCCGGTGCGGGCTACTACGCCGAGACCGGCCTGCCGTATGAGCCGATCGTGCAGCTCTCGACGCCGTTGACCCGCTTGGCTGTCATGGAGGGAAGGACGCTCGCGATCGGGGCCTACCGCACCAAGCTCGATGACAACTTCCAAATTGTTACGAAGGTCCCTGAGGAGCGGGCGAAGATCGAAGCGGGGATGAAGGCCGTCGTGGATCGCATCGAGGCCGACATGGACCCGTACAAGGCCGCCCGGCAGATGGATACGGACGAGATCGTACCCGTGCATGAACTGCGTGACTATCTGATGACACTGGTCGAGATGTGCTACCAGAGTTTAGGATATCGACGAATCAAGAATCCGCGGATCTGGTCGATGCACGATTTGAACATATTGACGGACTTTGCGGGATAGACGGAACGTCGAAACGAATTGGAGAAACCGCAGAGAACACAGAGATCGCAGAGGGAGGAAAGGATTAACGAATGTCGCTTCATCCTTCGTACTTCGTCCTTCACCCTTCATCCTTTAGCCTTTAAGAAGGCTCTGCGGTCTCCGCGGTGAAACAGTACCGCACAGACGGGAAGCATCATGGCTGAAAAGACGCTCATCGCGAAGGTGCTAACGGACAAGAACGATCCCGATACGCTGCTGGTAACGTCTCCCGTCGTGGGGATGGCAGACGGGGCGCCGAAAGTCGGGTTGTTTTTCAATCCGTTCGACAGGGTCATCACGATGAAAGTCCTCAATCAGCGCTACATCCTGCGCCTGCCGCAGGATGCGCATGGTCGTGTCACCGAGGTTTTCATTCCGAACGCATACACACCGGTTGCCTATGGTCAACCGATAGCCCGCATTGACACGCGGGTTCGTAAAGCCGGCGCCGACGCTGCCGCCGGCTCACGAGGACGAGGCGGTACCGCGGGTGAGGCCGATGATACGAGCTTGATCACGATCCCGGCGCCGTCGGAGGGCATCTTCTACCGCCGTCCGTCTCCCGATTCACCACCGTACGTGGAAGTTGGCTCACCGGTCGCGGCCGGTAACGTGCTGGGTCTCGTGGAAATCATGAAGTGCTTCTATCAGATTACCTATGACGGCCCGGGCCTTCCCCCAAACGGAGAGATTGTCAAGATATTGGCCGACGACGCCTCCGAGGTCCAATTCGACCAGCCGCTCTTCCGCATCAAATCCACATAGGGTCCACCCAACGGACCGACTCCGTGTAGCGCCGCCTTGTGGGTAGTGCCTCTGCTCCCGGAAGAATGCGCCACGCACAAGACGTGGCGCTACAGCTCGTTTACGCCCCGCCTGCCCGCGTCCGCGTGACCGCTCCATGACCCTTGACATCGCTGCGCGACGTAAAGGGCAGGCTGTCGCGGTTCTGATCCGTACCGTCCGCCGCGGTTGGGTGGCATGGGTAAGCGCCAGCTTACCCGTGTCTTCAGACCATCAACCACGGGCAAGCGAGTTTACCCATGCCATCTATGAGGCAGCGTTTGTCAAGCCGCCGGTGCAAGGAATCTGAGGGGGGAAGCCCTCGCACGTTCCCTCTCGCCGTCGGCGTCGGTCGACCTGCCTATCTCAGCAGAGGGCCGCAATCGCGTTGACGTAACCAATGAACTGCTTGGCGATCTGAGGCACAGGCTTGAGGTCGTCCGCGAAGCCGCGCAATGTGCGCAGCGTCTTGCGAACCATCGGCAAGAAGCCGGGCTCGTCCGGCTTTTGCGCTGCGTCCGCGAATGCTCCCACCTCCTCGAGCGCGTCGGCCGCAACCTGCTCATCCACCCCCTGCTCGGTCGCGTCCGTCAGTAAATTGGTGAGCTTTTCGAGCAGCGGTTTGAGTTGGGCGACCGTCTCGTCCGTCTGCACCGGCATCTGTTGGATGCTCTTGACGACGCTGTCTTTGATCTCGCCAAGATTCAGTGTTGACCCGATGATGTCATTCGCATTCACGTTGCGAATTTGGTCTTGCGCCACTTGTGCGTTCCCTTCAAAAATGACTTGCTCCGCGTAGATTCCGGCTCGAATGTCGGGGGATCCCATCACCTCGCCCGAGGCACGGCCGCGATGCATGTTTCGTCTGTATTCCTCGCGTTCCTTGGCCTCTTCGATCCCCTCCAACAACTCTCTAACTGAATAGCGCCGTCGCGCGCCCTCCGGACGAAAGTCGTCATCCCTGTCGGCCTCAAGGTCGAGGAGATACTCATATGAGACGGACACATCCGGCTCGTCGGGAAGCGGAACATGTTCCTCGGCTTCGATGCGCGGGATAGTGGCGTGGATGGCTCTAAGATGGTCGCGGACGACGGACAGGGACCGGCGGCGCTGGCCGGGCACGGCGCCCTTGCCCTCGATGATGGCGATGAACACCCGGCCCTTCTGGGTGTCGCCGCGAACCAGGGCCCGGCAGTTCTCCACGCAAAGCTCTACACCGCTGCGCCAATAGATTGGCGGCTTGCCGAGCAGATAATTCGCACGCACGATGAAGCGCGGCAGCAGACCGCCGGGCAAAACCTTGTAGTGATATTCGAAGCGCAAGGCCTCCGCAGCCTCCCAGGGAAGTCCCTCGGGCTCGTTCTTGGGGAGCAGCTCGGGTATGAGCACGCGACGCCCCTTGCTGTCGGGGAAGTCGAAGCAAAGCTCGAAACGGCGCATCATATCAACGATGAACGCCCGCCGATCGGGCGGGTAGGATTTCTTGTCCGCGAGAATATCGCCCAAAGCGTCGCAGTCGAGCACGCCGTGATCCTCTTTCAGTTTCGCGTGATTAACGATCGAGTAAACGCCGTCGGTGACCCACTCGGGGTTGAGGATGTGCGTGTAGCGCAGCCGGTAAGGGTCATGCGGGTCGTTGTAGTTGAGGACCGTGCCAAGATCGTGCAGGAAGCGGAGCAATCGCTGCTGCTCCTTTTCCTCGGTAACCGTGTTGTCCTTGCAGAGTTTCAGATAGTCGCGCACGTCGAGGTAGTTACGCGACTTGGCCTGCTTCGCAAGATCGCTCTTGATGGCAAAGTAGCTCTGCGGCAGCTCATCGAAGACGTGCGGTAAATCGTTGATCCGGTCGGCGATAATCTCACGGAGTTTCTCGATACCGTGACCGGTGGTGCACGAGGTCTTCACGAAGGTCTGGATGTTGGGGTAGTCGAATCTGAGTCGGCGCTTGTCGAGGTCCAGGTCGTTGGGCCCGTCGCACTGGTTGGTGACGACCACGACGGGCGAGTCGCCGGCGTAGCTCTGAATGATCCGCAGCCAGTAGTGGATGTTGCCCTCGTTTTCGCCTTTGCGGGCGTCGAGGACCAGGAGGTATAGGCTGCGGCGGGTGAGGAAGAACTGGTGGGTGGCGTGCATGATCTCCTGGCCGCCGAAGTCCCAGACGTTGAGGCGGATCTTCTCGCCTTCAATCTTGCTGGCCACCTGCCAGGTGCTGATGTCGATCCCCTCGGTCATCTTCTCGCCGGGCGTGGCCTTTTCGTTCTTAACCAGGTAACGCACCAGCGAGGTCTTACCCACGCCGCCCTGTCCGACGAGGAGTAGCTTGGCCTCGTTGAGCCGGCGCTTGGCCTCGCCCCGGCGGCGGAAGTAGTAATCGAGGATATCGGCCGGCGCCGCCGCGGTCTTCCCGCCAGGCCCGTGTACCTCGTCCATGGACGGTCCGAGGACCTCAGGCGGCAGGACGAGGGCGTTGTTGCCGCGCAGATACAGCTCACTCAACGCGGAAAGATCACCCAGTGCCGTCGGAAGCTCCGTCAACTGGTTCTCGCTGAGGTCCAGGACCGTCAGCTTGGTGAGCCGGCCGATCTCCGGCGGGAGCGCTGTGAGCTGGTTGTTGAAGAGATTCAGCTTGGTCAGGCTGGTGAGCCGGCCGATCTCCGGCGGGAGTACCGTGAGCTGGTTGCCGCCAAGATTCAGCTCGGTCAGGCTGGTGAGCCGGCCGATCTCCGGCGGGAGTGTCGTGAGTTTGTTGTTATGGAGCCACAGGTTGGTCAGGCTGGTGAGCCGGCCGATCTCCGGCGGGAGCGCCGT
>CAZJTP010000008.1:0-46486 GCA_964548955.1 uncultured Phycisphaeraceae bacterium | reverse complement strand
CTGGTCCGCGTACGTCGCGAGCGCGGCGTAGTAGCTCTTGACCGCCTTGTGCGTCCGCTTGACCTTGAAAGCGGTGGCCATGTGCCCAAAGTACGACCAAGGTTGCGCAAGGTCAACGCGTGGCAATCCTCTGCGCCGCGTAGGGCGCGTCCCGGACGCACCTTCTCCTGCTACAGCGTGGCCTTCGCCCGGAGTCTAATCCTGAATACGCCGCCCGCGCTTCGCGAGGCACGGCGTTTCGTCGGCCAGTTGATCGCTGGTCGGCATCCATGCCCTGTTACCCAGCCCCGCCCATAGTCTGACACGAGTCTACACCGGGCGGTGGCGCATTAGGCTCATGAATCCCAGGCCCGCCAGGGTCAAGGCCATACTGAGCGGTGTGTTCATTCCGCAAAGGTTGATCGTGATCGGCGGCACCGTGTCGTCCACATTGTCCGGTACCGGGCAGACCGTCAGGTCGTCCCAGAAGTCGCATGCATCGCATGGGACGTTGAAGAACTCGCTCGGAAACCGGTCGGATTCCGTCGGAGCGCCGGTGAAACCGTCGATGCTAACGACGTGCCCCGTGAGCGTCATCCACCAGACCGTCCGAAAGCCGTCCCCGTCCTCGGCAAAGCCTATCGAACCGGCGTACTCATCCTCGAAGAAAACATCCCCATTCAAATCAACCAGGCTGTCCTGCAGGATCACATCCGCCCCTGTAACGATCACGAGTTGCCCTGTGTCATACAGGACCACCAACTCCGCATTGGCTGCATTCACGACATCGCAGATCGAGTCCGATACGTCGTCTTGAAAAACGTCCCAGGGTCTCGTCTGTGCAAAACCGGATGAGACGGACGGCCCGAAGCAGACCAAACCGACAAGAATGAGCCAGTGAGTCCGACCAAAACGCATGGGAGCTTCTCCTATAGGTGAACACACCACCAACTGTGGGAGGCGACAGTCTACGGTCCTTTGAAAACTCGTGTGTATTATCCCACAGACTGATCGTCCTGACCAGCCTGCCTTCGCGGTGATTGCGGATTATGGATCATCAATGCGGATCGGGGATCGGACCGTCCAGCCTTGGTCCCTCAATCCCGCCCTTCATCCTTCATCCTTCATCCTTCATCCTTCATCCTTCATCCTTCATCCTTCACCAAGGGCGCTCCCGTCGCGTCTGGGCATCCGATCCACGGTCCAAATACCGGTGTGCAAGTTGGTGCGGGTTGCTCAGGCAATCGCCAGGATGGCCCGTCGCACCGTGGCGGTTCGCTCCCCGCCGCGTTGCCCGATGCCATATTGGAGAACCTGGCCCGCGTTTTCGGGGATATTGCCGAGATGGCGCTGGACGGCGAGGCTGTCGATTTCCTCGTCCTCGCTGGGCAGGTCCCACTCGTCGAAGCCGCCAAACATGGTGAGCGACGCGACGGCCCCTTCGGTCTGCCCGAGCTCCGCCAGGCACCGGCCCCAATCCTCCCGGGGGAGTAATCCGTTGCTGATCATTTCGCGAAGGTCGATGAACTCTTCCGCCAGCGTGGGCGCTTTGAAGCCGGCAGCACCGAAGAGGGTCAGAAAGAACGGCTTGCGGTCCGTGCGGGGGTTACCGGGTACCTGCCGTTGCTCCAGCAACAGACGGGCAACGGTCGGCCGTTTCAACTCACAGGCGCCGAACAACGTCAGATAAAACCGTTTCTCGGTTTGGAGTTGGCCTTCGTGGCTGCCGAATATGGTCACGTGGATCATGGCAAAGCCTCACTCCGAGTGCTTGGTACTGAAGAATCCGTAAGGTATTCGCCGCCCGGTTCGCTTTATTCTTGAATAGGCGACCGGAAACGGCCACCTTGATGCGCTGAGTTTGTGTGCCCGGATGAGTCGAACCGTGTTCCAACGCTCGTTTATCCCTGCCGACCAGCCGGTTCGATCCGATCCGGGGATGAGTCCGGGCTGCACACTCGGTTTAGAAAACCCGCAGATGTACCGGGCCGGTGTTATCACCGGTGTCGTCGCAGTTTAGGCACACCCGCTCCGTGAACAATCTTCTGCCGGGTGGCCTCCGGGAGCAGGACCCGAAACGTCTGCCCCGTGCCGAAGTGGCCCTCGGGTCGAGCAACCGGCTGCATCGGCGTGATCAACGTGGTTGGCGGAAGCGTGCCGTCCGGGTAACTCTCCGCGATCTGTTCCAGCACGAAGTCCGAGCTGACCCGCCCGGACGCATCTACCAGCGTTGATCCACCTCCCGGTGCGAGCACCCCGTAGCCCCGCGTGTGCTCGGTTGTGAAGTCCGCATCGGCGACCGTGACGGCGTCGGCCTGGTAGAACTTCACATTCCGGTCGAAGATGTCCTGCTTGATCCACATGTTGGCGATGTTGGCGTCCGTAACGTACTCGCCCGGCCTGACCGTCCGTGACTCGCGTTTGGCACTGCGGAGTTTCCGAATCGCCTCAACCAGGCCGTACTGGGCCAGGGATATTTTGAACCGCCCGGTCATCGGCTCGACGTGCATCTCCCAGCCTTCGGTACCGCGTTTGGCGAGCGTGGCAACGGTTGAATCAATCACCACGTCGCTTCGTATCTTCCCCTCGACCGACCCGCCGCGGACCGTGCCGTATCCCAGGCCGATCCGGACGTGCTCCGTGGTCGCACTGCGATACAGTTGATCGATGCTCGCGTGCGTGGCGCTTCTGACGGCCACGACCGTGGTATTGCCGAATTGCAGGTGAGCATAGGATCGCAGTCCGGTGCGGATTTGCGTGCCCGGCTCCAACCGGTCCTTCCACTTGATGGGCGTCCAACCGCGCGAGGCCAGCGGTGAGACTCCGGCTCTCGCCCATTCGACCTTGCCGTTTACCTCGATCACAATAGCGGTAAGCGCCTCGATGAACGGTTCCGCCGCCTGCTTCGTGGTATCCTTTGCCGTGGCAGGCTTCGCGGCCGGCTTGGCCGGTTGCCCTTGTTCCGCGCGGGCCACCGTCTTGCCGCCGGTGTCTCGCGGTTCCTGCGCCTCAGCGAGCGACGTGATGCAAATGGCCAGTGCGACGCTGATCGCGATCCAAATTCCGCCGTGGCGACAGCAGTGCCCCCCCGTGTGTTTCATGTTGTTCATCGAACACCCCCATTGGTCATACGACACGGTCCTGACAAATACCCCATGGCGCATTCTAACAGATAAACCTCCTGGTGTCATCCCCAAGTCTGCAATAGCTGCCTGGATTAGTGGGAGCCCGACCGGGGGATGCCGGGGTATGCCCGGCAAGCACCACACCTGCGGGTGGGTAGTACTGTGATGCACGAATGGCGCGACGATAATCCCTACCCGGGCCGTGGGCCTGAACCCCGCGCGGACTCACCGAAGGCGAGCGCGGGATTTGATCTTGCCCATGGTGCCATGCCCTAGCCGAAGGCACGGGCTGCGCTGGACCGAGAATCCCGTCTAGGCCCGTTCGTGCGAGAAATGATTCTCGCACGAGCGTTGGCGTGATCAACATGGCCGCGATGTGCTTGACCATGGCACACGACCGATTGTTGTGAGACATGGTATTACGTCAACCCCGTAGGGTATCGCCGGGCCAGGTCAACATACACCTTCTTGAACTGTGCCCACTCTTTCTTGAAGGCGTCTTCCACCCGCTTGTCGAGCACCCTGGCCGGGACCGACACAGCGATGGCACTGCCCGGAATCTCCTGCCGCTGCGTAACTACGGCGCCCTCCGCGATGACGGCCCACTCGCCGATGACGGCCCAATCGGATACGATGCTTCCCATGCCGAGCACGACCCAGTCTCTGATCGTGGCGTTGTGAACGATGGCGCCGTGACCGACGGTGACCCAGTTCCCGATGGTCGTCTGCTCATCCGGTCGTGCGTGGATCACGCAGTTGTCCTCGATGCTTGTATAGTCACCGATCACGATTCTCCCGTAATCGCCGCGGATGCGCGCCCCGGGGCCGATCCAACAGCCTGAACCAATGTCAACGTCGCCGAACACGTCCGCGCTGGGATGGACGTATGTGTCATCCTTGATAACCGGCGTCTTGCCTTCAAACGTGTTGATCATCATGCACACTCCTGATGCGATCCGCGAACCGTTCGTGACTGTACACCGCGCACTGGGCATTGACAACCGAGCACACATCCCGAGTGCGACCGGGGGTAAAAGCCACAGTTGTGGGTGGATTCTTGAACCGAGCCCGGAGCGCGAGCGACGGGTCGTGAGCGAGTGACCAGCCATATCCCGCGTTGGTCCTTGACATTTCACCACTCGCGGAGCGAGTCCATCCGGGCGACCACCCGCGCGAAATGTAATGGAGGGCTCGGATCAACGATCCGAGCACCGTTTACCCCTTGCACCGTGAAATCCTGCCGAATCCGCGTTTACCCCTTAAGTTGGCGTTCACCCCGCAGGAGGCATACGGCCGCGACTCAGCAGGTGCGATGCCCAACCGTTAAGGCGGATTTGCGTTACTCCGTCGATTGTCAGTACAATGAGCGACGCTGCTGACGTTGGCTGGTCTTGTGCCTCGATTCCTTCGTGGCGCGGATGTAGGAGCAAGGTATCGTGTTGAAGTGTCGCAGTTATCCCATAGGGTTTGTTTTGCTGAGCATGTTGCTGATAGCGACGCCGGACACAGCCAATGCGCAGCAGTCCCGCACGCGAACACTGACGTACGATCCCGATCGCAAGACGTGGGCCGAGGCTCCACCACCACCGCCCGGAACGGCCGAGGGTGACCTGCACGCAGTCCGGGCGCAGATTGAGGAGGGGAAGTACCGACCCGCCCTATCGGCGATCAAGGAGTTCGTCGAGCGATACGGCGAGTCCGATCCGCTCTACCCACAGGTTAAGATTGCCAAGGCCGAGGCGCTGGTCGGGCAATGTGAGTATTACAAGGCGCATGAGACACTTCAGGAGTTCTTGAGCGAGTTCGGTGGCATGGCTCCGACGTCCGAGGCGCTCCGGTTGGAGTTCACGATCGCTGAGGCGTATCTGAGAGGTGCGAAGCGTAAGATACTGGGGCTTCGGGTGCTCTCCGGCGAGGACATCGCGTTTCAGATTCTCGATGAGATCGCCGCCGACTATCCCGACAGCCGGCTGGCGGAACTCGCGACCAAGACCAAGGCGGATCATCTGTTCGACAACGGTGAACACACACTGGCGGAGTTGGAGTACGCTCGTCTGCTGCGCGAGTATCCGCAGAGTCGGTACTATCCGTTCGCGCTGCGCCGTTCGGCCGAGGCGGCGCTGACGAGCTTCGCCGGCGTTGACTACGACGAGGCGGCGATCATCGAGGCGGCGGAGCGCTACCGCGAGTATCGCCTTCGATACACGCACCAGGCGGATCGCGAGGGCGTCGGGAATATACTCGACAGCATCCGCGAGATGCGCGCCGAAAAGGACTTCGCCGTGGGGGCGTACTACGAGCGGACCGATCATCTAAGTTCGGCGATCTTCTACTATCGGTTGGTCTGCGAGGACTGGCTCGACACGATCGGTGCAACAAAGGCCGCCGCGCGACTGGAACTTCTGGGTGCGTCGGAGCCAATAAACACGAACGAGGTGTCGGACAAATGAAGCCGAAGCTGCCTTTCCGGCTAACGCCGCTTGCAGCGCTGTCGCTTATCGGCACAGTGGGATGCGGCTATACCACGGACCGCCCGTTTCGGACCGATATTCAAACGGTGCACGTGGAAATGCTCCAGTCGAAGGAGTTTCGACGCGAGTTGGAGTTTCGTCTGACCGAAGCGATCGTTAAGCGGATCGAGATGGACACGCCCTATCGGATCGCGCCTCGGCAAACGGCCGACGCGCTTCTGACGGGTGAGATTCTGACCGTCGAGAACCGCACGTTCGGCGACGATTTCGACCTGGACCAGCCGCGCGAGATCGGATCGACCGTAGCCGTCCGCTTTCGCCTGCAAGACATGTGTACCGGGGAGATCCTCGTGGAGAGGCCTCGTTTCGTCTATCAGACCAGTTACATCCCACCAGTCGGCGAGACCTTCACGCAGGGTATGGCGCGCGCGATGGACGGCTTGGCTGAGCAGATCGTCGAGGCGATGGAAACAACCTGGTAACCCCGCTATCATTATCGGGTAGCGGGCTTGCCTTTGGGAAAGTCCCACTGGAATTGGAGTTCGTCCCATGGCGGACGAAAACGGCTCACCACCTCAAAAGTCTCCTGACCCGAAGCAACCGGGCGGGCCCAATGTGAGGATGTCTCGGAACATCGTCAGTTGGCTCGTTCTGCTTGGGTTGGCGATGGTGTTGGTGTCGGTGTTGAGCAACCAGTTGGCGCCCTCCACCACGCTTTCGATCAGCGAGTTCGAGACTCTGGTCGCAGACAAGCAGATCAAAACGCTGGTCATTAAAGAGGATGGTATGATCGAGGGGGAAAGGGTGCCCGTGGAAGCGGACCCCAATACCCCGCTTCAGTTCACTGTGATCTTTCCTCGCGAGGCCATCGACGGCGAATTCGTGCAGCGTCTGGTCACAGGATTGCCGGACGCCGATGTTAAGGCTGAGAAGCCCAGCCAGTTCCTCCTGATTCTTCTCAGCATGCTTCCGTACATCCTGATCTTTGCCATCGTGTGGTTCTTCATCTTCCGCCAGATTCGCAACGCGAGCGGTCCGGGAGGTATGCTCGGCAGCTTCGGTCGATCCCGCCACAAGGTCACCGCGAAAGAACACACCGACGTTACGTTCGCCGACGTCGCAGGTATCGAAGAGGCCAAGGAGGAAGTCGCGGAGATCATCGAGTTTCTCAAGTCGCCGAAGAAGTTCCAGCGTCTCGGCGGTCGAATCCCACACGGTATTCTTTTGGTGGGGACACCGGGGTGTGGCAAGACACTGCTCGCGAAGGCGATCGCCGGTGAGGCGGATGTGCCGTTCTTCTCGATCAGCGGCTCAGACTTCGTCGAAATGTTCGTCGGCGTCGGTGCATCGCGCGTCCGTGATCTGTTTAAGCAGGCGAAGGAAAACTCACCCTGTATCATCTTCCTAGACGAGATCGACGCGGTCGGGAGAAAGCGCGGGGCCAGCTTCGGCGGAGGCGGGCACGACGAACGTGAGCAGACGCTCAACGCCATCCTCGTCGAGATGGACGGTTTCGACACCAATTCCCAGGTTATCGTGATTGCGGCCACGAACCGAGGGGACGTGCTTGACCCTGCGTTGATCAGGCCGGGGCGATTCGATCGTCAGGTGTTCGTCTCGCTGCCCGACCTTCAGGGACGCTATGAGATTCTGAAGGTGCACATGCGCAAGATCAAGCTCGGTCCGAACGTGGACATCCGCCGCTGCGCACGGGGGACACCCATGTTCAGTGGCGCGGAGCTTGCCGCGATTGCCAATGAGTCCGCCCTGATCGCGACGATGCATAACAAGGAATTCGTCGAACAGGAGGACCTCGAGGAAGCACGCGACAAGGTTCGCTGGGGCCGGGCGAAGAAAAGCGCCGTCGTCGACGAGCGCGACCGAAAGATCACCGCATACCATGAAGCCGGTCACGCATTGATCCAAGCGCTTGAGAAGGATGCCGATCCGCTTCATAAGGTGAGCATCATCCCACGAGGACCCGCCGGCGGGGCGACCTTCTCCCTGCCGGAGCGCGATCGAATCGTGTACACGCAAGCCTACCTGCTCGCGACGATGCGGGTGATGTTCGGCGGGCGGATCGCCGAAGAGGTCTTCTTCAACGAGATCAGCAGTGGAGCGGGGATGGATATCAGGCAAGCCACCGAAATCGCCCGGCGCATGGTCCGCGAGTGGGGCATGGGGGACAAGGCCGGTTTCGTCTATTACGGCGACGACGAGTCGAGAGGCGGTATGTTTGAACTGGGCATCCGCGATTACTCGGACAAGACGGCTGAGACCATCGACGCCGAGATCAAGCGAATCCTGGGCAACGCCTACGCCGACGCCAGGCGAACCATCGAGGCAAACCGGGATAATATCGAAACGATCGCCGAGGCCCTGCTCAGACTCGAGACCATCAGCGGCGAGGAGGTCAACGCGCTGATCCGCGGCGAATCGATCGAGCGTTCCGGTGTCTCCGATCTACTCGACAGCGCCGATCCGGCGCCCGACGTCGGGATGGCACGTCCGGTCCCCATCGACCCCGAACCGCAGACCGATCTGGGCGGCGGAGCGCTGCCTCAGCCAAGTTAGTCTATTTTTCAACTCTGTGTATCGAGCCACGGACTTCAAGTTCGCGCGGAGCAACCGGGTGCCGTCGCGTCCTGCAACCCGGAACATGCCACATGACGAAGCAGGTAGGGTATGCTGTGTGGACCACGCCATGCGGCCCATCCCAACCGCGCCTCGGATGAGCATACCCACGCCGTTGTTTTGGACCTGGCACCCTGCGCCGTTCCGTGTGGGCGGCGCTGTGACGAACATCGTCGTCGCTCACCAGAGGCGACGCTGCACAGAAATCGACCAGCGCCCGATCAGTACCGCGAGTGTCAACAAGCGGTCCAAGAACTGGTGGTGCAGCAATGACGGGTAGCGGCCGCGTCGAGGTGCTGGACCGCTCCATAACTGTCGCGGTACTGATCCACAACTACTAGCCCACTCCACGAGTGTTGTGCTGACGAAAATGCCCTAAGACCTGCGGATGGTTTCCGCCCGCGCCTCGTTTCAACTTTTGACTTCCTTTTCGTAAGGCGGTGCGTAACACACGTAGGCTCTCCTGATTCCTCGCTGATCATACGTAGGGCTGCCGTCTCAAGACGGTCCTCGCTGGAGCCGATAACCATGCACCGGCCGATAAGGAGCCGCATGGACGTTCTACGCGCAATCGAGAGGCGGGTGGATGGTACGCAAACTCAGCATTTTCGTTCCGGTCCACAGAACAGAGAGGCAACGACGTTCGTGGAGATGCTCCGAATCGGCGATCAAGACTGGGTACCGGGTCCGGACACCAAGTGACGCGCCTTTTGCGCCGAGTAATGTTTGATGAGTGCATCGATTGCGCTGACAGATCGTGTCCTTCCCGACTCCTCTGCTGCGATTGAGGTCCACGCCTCTCTGGAGGTTCTCCATGAGTTGTACAATTACAACCATTGGATCTTCAGCAAGATCCGCCCTTACATCCGTGGCACCGTGTGCGAGGTGGGGTGCGGGACTGGAAATGTCACCCAGTTCCTGCTCAACCAGCCCCGTGTTGTGGGGATAGATCCGCACGAGGGATCATTTTATGGGGTTTGCCGGCGGTTTTCCGACCATTTGAACGTTTCTTTTGTGCCATACCGGCTTCAGCAGTGCCCCAATGCCGACGTTGTACCCGCAAGCTTCGACACTGTGATCTGCCTGAACGTGCTCGAGCACATCGAAGCGGACGTCGATGCATTGCGCCGGATGAGACGTCTTTGCCGTGCTCAAGGGCGGGTTGTGATCCTTGTGCCCGCACACATGAGCGCGTACGGGGAAATGGACCGTTCGTTCGGACATTACCGCCGATACAACCGTCGCAGTCTGCGTCGGGCGTTTGCCGGCGCCGGCTTGCGCGCAACAGACAGCCAGTACATGAACGCGCTGGGCTACTTCGCCTGGCTCTGGGAAGGAAGGATCATGAGACGGAAGCGTATCGAACTGTCCGTAGCGCGGCGGTTCAACCGCATCGTTCCGTTTCTCGACGCCCTGGAGCGCGTCATCCCACCCCCGTTCGGGCAGTCCCTGATCATGGTCGGGGCACCGGTCTGATCGGCGTTTGCCGGGCTTGGTGCGGTCCCAAGCCGGGCTAAACAACGATCCTGCGGCGTCCGATATTCCAGCGTGGGTACCCGGTGCGAATCCAGTGTGCGATGTCCACGTCGATGGATGTCCAATCCGCGCGCCTGGCTCGCTGTGCTCCTCGTGTCCGTGGGTTCGTACCGCCTGACGCTCATTGATGAAGGGCACTTCAACTGGGGTGATGAAGATCGCTTTCTCTCCGCCTCGGATCTTGTTGATGCAGTTGCCAACGGTGCTTACCGGGATGCGATTGTCCACCTGTTTGAGGCCAGGCGAAGTGTCCCCCCAGGCCGGCCTGGGTTCGTGCTTGTAAGCACGCTGCCCGTTGCGGCCCAGCGTGCAACCGGGGTACTGATGGGCATCGAGGCTGACACACCACAGTATTACGATGTGGCCTCAGCGTTCAACGTAATTGTGTCGCTGGGGATCACATGTTGTGTGTTCATGCTGGGGCGTATCTGGACCGGATCGCCGTGGTTTGCACTGCTGATGGCTGCTGTGTATTCGCTGCTCTGCAATGCCAACGTCTGGATACGCCATATGGTGCCGTATCCGGAGTCACTGCTGTTAGGGTTGCTGGCCCTGTGGTTGGTTTCGGCGCGAGGAGGGGCGGATTCACTTTGTCGAGTGGCCCTGGCGGGGCTGCTCACGGGATTGGCATGTGCCTGCTACCCAGGGCATTACGCTTTCGTGATGATCAACGCAGCGGTTGTCTTCGTGATCTCGGATCACCGCATTGCCAAGTTGATGACGTTCGGGCTGGGATGCACGACTACCATTGCGATTTTCGAGGCCCTCTCAGGTCTGGTGGGGCGATCCTACCTCGAGGAGCTTCAACTGCTCAGCGGGGCCATCAATATGGGGGACCCGCGCGAGGGATACGTGTTCGTATGGCACTATCTTCGCGACGTGGAAGGCATCGTCGGCATACTACTATTCGGTCTATTTGGTGTCTTTATCCTACGCATCCTATGGCGGAGAAATGTGCGACTCTCGCCGGCACCACGTGTGGCGATGCTTGCTGCGATTGGGTGCTATCTCTTCCACGCATCCATGGGAGTGTTTGTGGGGAAGATGGTGTTCTACGGGCGCATCTTGATGGTTTTCCTGCCGTTTGTAGTGGGCGGGGCGGTGATCGTCCTGGCACACATCGAACCGCCGCGGATTAGACGTTGGTGTGTTGGCGCGCTAATGGCTGCGTCAATGATCTCATTTGGCCAGTTCGCATCAACATACGTCCGAGTTGTATACCCGGCCGAGTTTCTACAGAAGACAATGGCGGGCCTGGGGCGCGAGATACTCTATCCTCCGAGCGCGCTTTGGGGGATGTTGAACGCGGATCCGACGGCGACCATCGAGCGATTCGACCCGGAACTCATGATGGTGGCGGACACTCGTCCTGAGGGATCAGACACGTATGTTCATCTAGCGTCGCATCGTGTCGCACATGGGCAGCGTCCGCGCTTCATTTGCGTGAACCTGAAGTACGTTGGATACGTCCGTGACCGCTACGATCGCTTCGTACCACCCGATGGCTACGCGCTGATCGCCGAGGCCCCACACACGGAACTCTTCCCCGCGGGTTGGTATGAAGGGCGCAAGCCATGGGAGCGAAGGCGAATTCATGAGCGTCGCTATACGATGAGAATCTATGAACGAACCGACGGCGGTGAACGAGTGACGTCCTCATACAAAATGACACCGATGTGACATATGCACATGGCAGGCAACGGAACAACCGGACGTGCGGCGCTTGTTCACACGGCGATCGACGTCTTTCTCATTGCGGCGATCAGCTTTGTCGCTCAGGCCACCGACTTCTCGTATAAGCAGGGTCAAGCCCGGCTGTGCGGTGACTCCGCGCAATACGTTGCCTCAGCCGAGGCCCTCCTCGATCCCGATAAGACTCCTCACTTCGAGATGCGTAAGCCGGGCTACACATTCTACCTGGCGGGTGTGTCGCTTGCGTTTGGCAACATGGGGTGGGCGGCGGTCACCGGCAACCATGTCCTTCTGGGTCTGCTGCCGCTGGCGGCTTACGGTCTGGGGCGGCATCTGCTGGGTCGGTGGGCAGGATGGCTTGCTGCTGTCCTAACAATTGCGCGCCTTCAGTCGGTGGTATGGGGTGACCGGATGATGTCCGAGGCGTTGTTCACGTGCCTGTTCTCATTCGGTCTGCTTTTGTTCGTGGCGGGTTTGTCCCGATTGGGTTCGCGGCGTTGGATGGTCGGTGCCAGCGTTCTGCTGGGGTTGGCATGGCTGACGCGGAGTACAGCTTTGCCCGCCATCGCGGTTGGCGCCGTGGCCATCGTGATAGTGATGAGACACGACAGGCGTCGCGCGATGGCATCTTGTGCGTGTTTTGTCGTGCCGATCCTGAGCTGCGTGATTATCGAATGCAGCATGAATCTGGCGTACGCTGGCCGGTTTAGGACTTCCAACGGGACGGTCGGTGCAACGATGCTGCTACAGGCGCGGCACTTTCTTGGCGTGGAGCTACCCGACTTACCGGAAGCTGCCCAAGTCCTTGCACTGTTGCCCGAACGCAATCCTGAAGACGCCTGCGTCGCCAGCCATCTGGACATTTGGGTGGCGCGGTATCGCGCCGTGCACGATCTGGGGATGAACGAATGGGATTACGATGACTTGATGGGGCGTGTGGGCTGGAACGTCCTGACCAATCACCTTGGTGCATACTTCAGATCCGGACTGCGTTTGACACTTTGCCACCTGCTGCGGCGACCGTACGGCCAAGCGCTTTCCCCCGTTCCCCAGCATCGGCGGACAGGTCCGCTGATCCACCCCAATGCGCCCCGCGACGCGGATTGGGATACCACGTGGTTTGCATATTACGGCCTGCCTCACCTGACTCCCGCGGAGTCGATGGCGACGTTCGATCGCATGAGCGCAGCCGCCTCCCAACGCGCCCCTTTCGGCGGATCAGTCGTGTGGAAGGCTCTGCGTTTCTGGGAGACGAAACCGGCGGCACAGTGGTCCACTGCCGGTCTGACGTGGCTTGGCTCGATATGGCCCGGACTGGCGCTGCTCGGTTGCCCTTTCCTTGGTTTGAACCGGAGGACATGCGTGATTCTGGCCGTGGTCTATGTGCTCGATGCCCTGCTCATAGGTTTTGTGACACCTACGAATTCTCGGCTCCAGTTCATTTGGACCGTAACCGACACGTCGCTTGCCGCTGTCTTCATCGCCTCCATGGCCACCGTTGTGTGTCGATGCCTGTCTCCGCACCACCGCCAGGCCAGGCTTGACGAAAACGCCGCCGGCACGGACACTGTCCGGGCGTGAGTGGCTTGGCCGGTTCGGAGATGAGCGATGTCAGTGACGCACGATCTTCACAAGGGCATGGTCATCCGGCACGAGGGACAACTCTTTACCGTACTCGATTTCAGCATGGCTAAGACCGGCAAACAGAAGGCGACGGTGCACGTCAAGTTGCGGTCAGTAACAACCGGGCATACCGGTGAACGCACGCTGGACGAGCTGGGCAAGATCGAAGAGGTGCCCACGGAGGTAAGGCACATGCAGTATCTTTATGCCTCCGGGAACGAGCGCGTCTTCATGGATAACGAGACCTACGAGCAGTATCCGCTCGTAGAGGACGTGCTCGGCGATGCCGTTCACTTTATGGTCGACGAGGAAACGTATCGGATCCAGGTGATCGAGGGGCAGCCGATCGCGCTGCAACTGGCGCCGGTCGTGGTTTTGGAGGTCGTCCACACCGCTCCGGTTGAACACGCGGGTGGGAGCACGAACGTCCAGAAGGAGGCCAAGCTCAGCAGCGGCATTACGATCCAAGTTCCCCTGTTCATCAAGAACGGTGACAAAATTCGCGTCAAGACCGAGAATAGCGAGTACCAGGGTAAAGAGCACTAAGTGAGCCGCAGACCTTAGCCTGAGTTTTCACCGGCTGGAAGCCGGTGCCACACGAGAAAGACACTTTGTAACAGGTTGCTAAACGCTGCGGCGTGCTCGGAACATCTTGCGATAGATGTCACGCGGATTGCCCGGCGGAGTGACATTGCGAAATCTCTGCTTCTCGAAGAGATGCGGGACGCCGGTCCACGCAAACGCCGCCGGCATGTCAGTGCCGTCCCTCTTGGGTTGAACGGGATACGCCTCCAGCTCCTTCGCCCCGTGATCGCGGGCCACATTCACCGCTTCCTTCAATAGCGCGGTTGCGACACCACGGTGACGCCAACCGGTTCGGATGTAGAAACACGTCACCGACCAGGTCCGCTCCCCCCAATCGGTCTGCAGCGCCTTGGTGCGCTCCAAGCGCGGGAAATCGCCGCGCGGGCCAACACAACACCAGCCAACAGGTTCCGCTCCCGCAAAAGCCAGGCAACCATGGACCTTGCCGGTCGCAATCAGCTTTTTGAACGCGCGTTTGTTCTTGGCTCCCTTAGACTCCTCCCACAGTTTGCCGCCCCGCGGCAGACGCCACCACATGCACCAACAACCACCGCACGCACCTTTTTGGCCAAATAGTTCCTCGATGTTGGGCCAATCGGTGACTCGCAAAGGTCGAACGGTTAGTGCCTTGGGTCGTCTCCTTGGCGGCTGTTGAACTACATTCGATCTGGCCACGGGGTTCTCTGCGCCTACCTGGTTGTGTTCAACGGAGATCAGGTCCAAGAGCAACAGGCTCGATGAACAATTACGGCAGCGATGATAACCCGATTATCGCAGCGTCGCAAACCTGGAGAATGAACGACCCCACAAGCGCTTCCCGGACTGCCGGCGCAGATGGGATCGCACTCGATCGATCGGGCTGACTTGTCTCTCTGAGCCCGTCCTCGCGCACGCCCTGTACCCTGATTTGCTGGACGCGTCTTGAAACAGTGATCGAAATGATGTAGACTGACTGTTGTTGACCGAGAGGCGTTTTGTTTGCCGCTGGTGGGCTACCATGCTACGTCGGTCAGGCGAGGAGTGTGTCAGTCGCTATTCGGCAAGCGGCGTCTGCGCCAGCGAGCGGGTGTAGCGAGCGTCTAAAGACCTGCAAGTCGTTGGGGACATACTGACCGGCAAGTGGCAGCTAAGTTAAGCGCAGGGAGACAGAAGGATGCACAGGAATTGCGATTGCCCGTGGTTGGTTCGTTATCGAAGCATTGTGGTGTGCTTGGTCTGCGCTTTGGTGGTGTTGACGTTCCGAGTCGATGGCGCACGAGCGTCTACGCCTATGCCGTCACGGTGGATGGATCCAGTAAACGCCTGGCGCCCGCACGCGGCCGAATCCCCAGGTCCGGCCAGAGGCAGCGCCGAGATCAGGAGGAAGACTTCTGCACGCACGATAAGACATGTCGCTGCGAAGGATCGCGGACGTATCGCCCTCATTGTCGAGACAGGCATCTATGATGCCATTTCAGTCTCAGTATCCACCTATTCGACCGACCTTTCGGAGATGGGCTTTTCGAGCATCTTGATCACGGTTTCCGGTAGCGCGGAGTATCTTCGCAATACACTGGTGACACTCTATAACGAGCCGGAGTCTCTGGCGGGAGCGGTTCTGATAGGTGAGCTTCCCTATATCATATACGAAATGAATGAAGACTGGGGTGGCGGTCCGGCATACACGGATTTCCCATGCGACTTGTACTTTATGGACCTCAACGGAGTGTGGGAGGACGCGCTCGCTGATCCCCCGGTCTATCCGGACAACGGCAAACTCGATACGTGGTCAGGTGATAAGGACCTGGAGATCTGGGTTTCACGCATGAATACGGGGAACCTCCCGTCCTTGGGTTCCGAGGTCGATTTGCTGAATAATTACTTTGCCCGCAATCATGCTCTGCGCTGGGACGTGCTCAACCATTTACACGTCGGCCTCGCGTACATTGACGATGATTGGGAAGGAGGGGGAGGCGCGGATACGGCATGCCTGGAATCGGTTTTCGGGCCCGGCAACGTCGTGACCGTGACCGATCCGGAAGCCACAACGGGCAGCGATTATATCAGCCAGCGGCTTACGGGAGACTACCACCTTGATCTTATTCGATCACACGGGTCGCCCGGTGGGCACGGATTCTACCGAGACGATAAGACCTCGTTTGATTGGATCCAAGCCTCCCAATACCCTCTCTCCGATCCAGCGGCTGTGTTCTTTTCTCTGTTCGTTTGTTCCGGGTGCGACTACGTATGGTCGGACTACCTTGGGGGGATGGTCGTCTTCAACTCCGAGGGAAACACTCTTCTAGCCTGGGGCAGTACCAAGACCGGCGGTATGTTTGATGATTATTTCATGTACGAACGGATCGCGGTTGGCGACTGCATGGGTGACGGGTTCAAGCACTGGTTCAACCAGGTAAAGGACCGTCCGTATGCTCCTGAATGGTGGTACGGCATGGTGCTTGTTGGTGACGGCTCTTTGTGTACGCACCCAATGGACTGCAACAGGAATGGTATTCCTGATGAGTCCGAGATTCCCGTGGCCTGCGGCGGGTTGTGCACCGAGGATTGTGATCCCGACTGCAACTGCAACGGAATCCCGGATTCCTGCGACAAGCCCGACTGCAACGGGGATGGCAGCCCCGACGAATGCTACTTGCCGATAGGCTCCGGAGGGCTGTGTACCGAAGACTGTGACCCGGACTGCAACAGTAACGGTATTCTCGATGAGTGCGATCCAGACTGCAACAACAACACAATCCCTGATGATTGTGACCTAAGTGGCGGCACGAGCGACGACTGCAACTCCAACGGTGTGCCGGATGAGTGCGACCTTGTCAACGGTGGCAGCGTTCTGCTATACGAAGACTTCGAGGGCGGCCTGCCGAGCGGCTGGACGACCACCGGCAACTTCCAGGTCACCGATCAGTGCGGCGCCAGCCATCCCGATTGCGGCGGCAGTCTCTGGGCTTATGCGGGAGACGCGGGTACTTGCAGCTACGGCGACAATGCATGGGACGAGCTGGTCGCCCCGCTGATCACACTCGGATTCGGCCTCTCTGAGCTGCGGTTCTGCTCACGCATTGACAGCGAGTCGTGGTGTGATTTTGGCGCGGTGTGGATCAACGGCACGTTGGTCTGGCAGGACAGCGGGTACTACGGCGCGTGGGAGGAACAGATTGTTGATCTGCGTTCACTCGCACCTTTGAGCGGCTCGTTTGCTACGATAGCCTTCGGATTCTATAGCGATGGAGGCGCATGTGGGACACTCGGATGGCAGGTAGACAACGTACGCCTGGTCTCCGGGACCCCGGACTGCAACAGCAACAAGACGCTTGACGAATGCGACATCATCAACGGAACCAGCGAGGATAACAACGGCAACGGCGTACCCGACGAGTGCGAATGCTCCATAAGCTGCGATCCTCCCCAGTTGCCCGAGTATGTCGTAGCCAAGAACCGCTACATCTCGTTCGTGCCGGGTAACGCAGGACAGCAGATCGGCCTGCGCGTGACCCTGACAACTCTGCCGGCCGATCCACCGCATTACGACTTCACATCCTACCAGGGCACGCACGTGTGGGTAGGTCCGGTGACGGAGATATGCGAGAATAGCGGGCAGAGCTCGCCGCCGGCGGAAGGGTGCGGTGTCGCGTGGATCGGCGGTCCGGCGCTCACCATGCAGTACGCAAACCTGCAGGCAACTCGACACTGTTACGACTTCGGCTCAGTGGGATTGCTCCATGTAACCGACTGTGAGATCGTGCCCGGCGGGACGTACGATGTTCAAGCGATCCACTGTGATTGCGATCCCAGCGGTGAAGTGAACTACTCGGAACCGCTGACGATCCACACGAGCCCCTGGGGCAACCTCTGCGGCCCCTATGACCTCCCGAGCAATAAGTGGAGTGAGCCGGATGAGGGGGTTGATGTGACAGTTGATGTCACCGCATGTCTTGACAAGTTCAAGAATGTGTTTGGGGCTCTGATCAAGCCGAGGAGCGATGTTGACCCGAACGTTCCGGACGGGAAGATCAACGTCTCGACGGATGTCACGTGCATCCTTGATGCGTTCAAAAACTACCCGTATCCGTTCACCGGCCCGGGGACGTGCCCGTAGCGGGCGGTAGTACACGCGTGCTGTGGATAACAGTTGCTCAGGACAGGGACTTCGGGAGGCGCTGGTTACTCGTCCGACGGTGCATCCTTTTCCGGCAACAACCACAGGTGCACCAGATAGGCGAAGATGATACCGCTGATTGTGGATCCGCCGTAATCGGCCGGTGTGATCTTGTACTCAGTCACCCGTGTGACCACCACCCAGGCTATCACGACCAGAACGGCCACCACAACCAGGACCTTCCAGAAAATGCGACCGACGAAGGGAAATTTGCCTCTCATGACCGGTAACATATACCGTTGCCCACGCGAGTACAACAGGCACGGGATGTGTATAGGTGATGGGGCTGGGTGGCCCTGGGAGGGCAACCACCCGGGGCCACCCAGCCAACCGTGTCTTCAAGATATGGTCGACCGAACGGACGATGTAGGAGACCACGGGCTCGGGGGTGTAGTAAATGTCGCTGCTCTCGCGTAGCTTGGGATCGTAAGCCGCCGGGAAGGTCTTGTAGAAATGGACGCGGAGTCACGGCACACACTATTTCAGCTTTGTGGCCGCGAAAGCCGTCCTACCTTGTGGCGACGATCCCATCGGGATCTTTGGAGAAGCGTCGGGCGGTTTCCGGGCTGATCTTACCGGCAGTGACCAGGCGCTGAAGATCCTCATCTAATGTCATCATTCCGTCACGCTTGCCTGTCTGGATCGCGGAATCGATGGAATCGATCTTACCGAACTTGATGCCGACGCGCACCGGGTTGTTTACGTGCAGTACCTCGATGGCAAGGACGCGCTTGCCCGACCCGCTCGCCGGCGGCAGGAGGTGTTGACTTACCACGGAGCGAAGGCTCAACGAGAACTGCGTTCGCACATCGTCCTGGGCTTCATGTGGGAACAGATCGACAAAACGGGTCACGGCGCCCTTCGCGTCCTTGGTGTGCAACGTCGTGAGAATAAGATGCCCGGTCTCCGCGGCGCTTAGCGCCATCTGTGCCGTGTCACGATCGCGAATCTCGCCGATCAGCAAGGCATCCGGGTCCTGCCGCAGGCCGTACTTGAGGCCATCGTAGAAGGAATCGACGTCCCGCCCGACCTCGCGCTGGGTAACCACGGTCGAACTGACGCGGTTGTGGACGTATTCGATCGGCTCCTCGACCGTGATAATCCGATAGCCGCCCTCCTCGTTGAGCAGATTGATCAGGGCGGCCAGGGTTGTTGATTTCCCGGACCCGGTCACGCCTGTGATAATGATCAGGCCGTTGGTGTGAGAGATCAGCCGCTGGGCGAGGGCCTTGGGGAAACCCATCCACTCGAAGGACGGAATCTCGTTGGGCACATGCCGCAGACAAGCGCACCACTGACTCTGCGCGAGATACACGTTCGCCCTGAACCGGCAGGGCTCGCCCTTATGCTCCACCGAGACGGAGAAGTCGAAGTTCTTGCCCTCATCGAGACGCCCCTGGATACGCTCGGGGATGATCGAGTCGATCATGTGCCGAAGCTCGCCCGGCGCGATCGTCTCGCCGACCGGCTCCAACCGACCGTGAACGCGGTACGTCACCGGATGACCCACCACCAGGTGTACATCCGACGCCTCCCGGTCAGCCGCCGCGTGCAGCAGAGCCATCATGTCGCCCAGCGTGTGGGTCTGGTTCTCGTCTGTCATGCTCACACGTTCATTATATGCGAAGGTGCTCTCTGAGTCGCACGAGATTCGCGTATCTGCGTTTTTGAGACGTTCGGGTTTTTCGGATAGCCTAAGGCTCATGAAGACAGGCTCCATTGCCAATAATGCGTCTCTCGCGCCACATTTGCCGTTGAAGTTCACGCTCAAGGACGGCCGGGAATGTCTGATTCGCGAGATGACCGAGGACGACGCAGAGGAGCTTTGTGAGTTTCTGCCCAAGACTCATCTGGAGAGCGATTTTCTGAACTATCTGCCCGGCGAGTTCGACAAGACAATCGACCAGGAGCGAGAGTTCATTCGCGAGCACAACGCCAAGCCATGCTCGATCTCTATGACGGCCGTGGTCGAGGGGCGCATCGTCGCGGTCGCGGGCGGAGCTTCGCCCGAGCAGAGGCGCTACGTTCACCACGCCGAGTGCGGGCTGGTCGTACTTAAGGAGTTCTGGGGTGCCGGCCTGGGTCGGAGATTGATGGGCTGTCTCGTCGAGTGGGCCAGGCAGGCCGGGTTGCGTAAGCTCTACCTTAAGGTCTTCGGCGATAACAGCCGGGCCATCAGGCTTTATGAGTCGCTCGGTTTTGTCGGAGAGGGCAGGTTGAAAGGCGACGTGCTACGTGGCGACGGTACGTACGGCGACACTCTGATCATGGCTCACTTCTTCGTCGGTGAACCGTAGACTGAGACCATGTTGTCGGTGCCGTCTGCACCGTCCTTGACCTCCTGTCGGTACCGCCTTTACGATGCGTCTGCGCTGTAGAGTGAACACCGGCCTCCGGTCGCAGTGCCTCTGCAGGACAATGACACCGCTGCCGCAGGTTGGCCGGAGCCGTAGACGCCTGCTTACTTCTGTCCGTTTGGAAAGGAGCCGCTCGTGATTGCCAAACTTCGAACTGTCCAGATCGTTCTGTCGCTCCTATTGTTGTGTGCCTGTGTCGTACCGGCAGCAGCGAGGGACAATCGGCTTGAGGTCAAGCACTGGTTTGACTTCGAAGAGGTATCCGACCCTCAGATTTCTCCTGACGGTGAGCGAGTCGTGTATGTGCGACGCTACACGGATATCATGAAGGACAGCAGGTACAGCAGCCTTTGGATGGTCAACACGGACGGCACCCGACATCGGCCGATCACTACGGGTAAGTTCTCAGACCGATCGCCGCGATGGTCTCATGACGGAACGCGGATCGCGTTCGTCTCCGACAGGGAGGAGGGCTCGAAGATATTCGTCCACTTCGTCGACGACGGACAACTTGTCCAAGTCACCAACACGCCGAAATCGGCGTCAGCGATTGCGTGGTCGCCTGACGACACGCAAATTGCATTTACGATACCTGTCGAAGCCGAGCCTCCCGAGGGTGTCAAAATGCCGAAGAAGCCCAAGGGTGCGCAATGGGCAGATCCGCCGGTCGTCATCGAGAAGGTCAATTACAGGTCCAATGCCCGGGGCTATCTGCCCGACGAGTACCGGCACATCTTCGTGGTGCCCGCCCTCGGCGGAACCCCGCGGCAGCTTACGGACGGGGATTACGATCATGGCGCTCCATCGTGGTCCGCCGACGGCTCAAAAGTGTATTTCAGTGCAACGCGGAAGCCCGAGGCCGAGTGGGTGGTCCAGGACTCCGAGATCTACTCGGTGACCATGGACGGCACAATCGAAGCCTTGACGGATCGAAGAGGTCCGGACCGGGACCCAATCGTGTCGCCCAGGGGATCATGGATTGCCTATACCGGCTTCGACGAGAAGGAGTTTGCCTACACGATTACACGACTATACGTCATGCGAGCCGACGGAACGGAAGTCAAATGCCTGACGCCCGAATTGGACCGTGACGTTTCAGACGTCGTCTGGTGTCCCGGCGGCGCGCATGTCTATGTCACGATTCGAGACCGCGGATTGCAGAACGTTCACCGGGTGGGATTGGACGGCCAGATGGCCGAGGTTACCGAGGGTGTGCATCAGATCCGTGGAATCACCGCGGCGCCCAACGGCCGGTTGGCGGGGGTACTCACGAACCCGACATTACCCGGCGATGTAGTGACCTTCACAACATCCAGCGGCAATCCATTACGTCTGACCAACGTCAACGATGATCTCCTGGATCACCGTGAGATTGGGTCTCTCGAGGAGATCTGGTATGAGTCCTCTCTCGACGGCCGGAAGGTGCAGGGCTGGATCCTCAAGCCGCCTGCATTCGATCCGTCGCGTAAGTATCCGCTGATCCTCTACATTCACGGCGGTCCTCACGCTATGTACAGCGTCCGTTTCTCCTTCGAGTTCCAGGTCCTTGCGGCCGAAGACTACGTGGTGTTCTACTGCAACCCGCGCGGCAGCACAGGCTACGGCGAAGAGTTCGGCAACATCATACAGTACAAATACCCCGGTGACGACTACCACGATCTGATGTCCGGTGTGGGCGACGTCGTCAAGCGCGGGTACATAGACGAGCGCAATCTGTTTGTCACCGGCGGAAGCGGCGGCGGTGTTTTGACCTGCTGGATCATCGGCCAGACCGATCGGTTCGCCGCCGCGGTCTCGCAGTATCCGGTCATCAACTGGTACAGTTTCGTGCTCACATGCGACATTACCGGCTACGTGGCCAAGCGATGGTTCCGCGGTTTCCCCTGGGAAGAGATGGAGAACCACATGGCCCGATCGCCCATCTCGCTCGTGGGAAATGTCACTACTCCGACACTGCTGATTACCGGCGAGGCCGACTGGCGTACACCGATCTCGGAGACTGAACAGTACTATCAGGCCTTGAGAATCCAGAAGAAAGAGGCAAAGCTCGTGCGCGTACCGGACGAAGCCCACGGTGTCCACGCCCGGCCATCCCACTATATCGCCAAGATTCTACACATCCGGGAGTGGTTCGAGTTGCACAAACGCACTGATGGCAAGGGCAATGAGGAAACTGCCGAAAAAGAGGGGACGTAACGCCACAAGCCCGTTGAGGCCAGCGACGCTGATACACCCACGCTCGGGCCGGCGCACGCCAGAGCAGCCCCGCTGCTCCTCCGGCCGCCGTACCTGAACGACTATTCAAGGGGCGATGAGCATCAACTCACCGTACCATGTGATCAGTCTCAATCCTCGACGACCTCGCCCGGCGACACCATTTCACCCGGTGACACCATCTCACCGGGCGACTGCATCTGATACTCGGAACCCAACTCGTCGTCCGCGGCGCGCTCCCGCTGAGGTTGGTCGCTGTATTCATAGGTCCGAACGGATGTGTGAGAAGACCTCGCACATCCGACAGACGCGCCGAAAAGACAAGCCGCCGTCATCACCGCTACGCTAGACCGAAAACATCGTCGCATTGTTTGCATCCTTTTGAATTGTCAAAGGCGACAAATCCGTAGAATATCCAATCGCATTACCCGCGCCGCTTGATGATCAATGTGTGCTGGTGGATGACGGACCAGACCTCGGCCGCCGGTAACGACACCGTTACGGTGGCCACTTCATCCTCAAAAACCGGCTCCTGACCGACGGCGTTGGCCAAAACGGCCTCGACCTGGGTGCTGATTTCGTCGTGCTCGGTCACGAAGTCGCGGACTGTCGTGTTCGAGCTGATCGTCAGGCCGTAGACCTGCTCAGCCAGCTTGCGCATGGCGTCCAGCTCAGCCGCCCGGGCCGCCCGAAGTTTACCCTGAGCGGTGTGGATTTCGGCATCGGTGCCCTGACCGGTCGCCCTGATCCGCTTGCCGAACCAGGCGGGTGTCTCGACGCCCGCGCTTCTCGCATTGCCGAGGAATCGCCCCGGAACGCCCGATCCAGTGGCCTGAATCATCTCGCGCTTGATCGTTTTCTTGATGTTGGTGATGTCGGTCCGGGTCACCTTGTTGCCGTGGTAATGCGTGCGGTGCAGCTCTGTGATCTTGGTGATCACTTTCTCGACGGGCACCTCCATTGTAACCTCGGCGATTAGTTCGTCATGGTGCAGATACCTCTTTCTGACGGTCGCCCCAATCACGATGCCGTTGGCCTGGGCGCTGATTTCATCCGACTCGGTGATGAAATCCCTCACCAGTGTATCCGATGTTAGCCGCACACCCTTGATGTGCTCGAGCAGCTTGCGCATGGCGTCAAGCTCAGCCGCCCGCTCCGCTATCAATCTGCTTTGAGGTCCCACCGCCTTCCATATCGGGGGCACCGATATCCTCGGCATGTAACCAAGCGGTAGCGGCGTGATGACGTCCAATGTGCCTTCGGGCAGATCGGGTGGCAGCTCGGGCCGCGGAACCCCGGAACCTGTCACGCGGAACACATCCGTTTTGACGGTTTGCTTGATGTTCTCGATGTCGGTCGTCGTGATCTTGTTGCCGTGGTAGTGTGTGCGATGGAGTTCCTTGATCGTAGTAACCAACTTGGCGACGGTGACCTCCGCGTCGACCTCGCACACGCCGTCGTCATAGTACCGCGGCTGACCCAACCGGATGCCCCTCACGAACGTATCCAGGCTGGCACGAATCTCGTCGCTTTCCATCACGAAATCGCGTACGTACGTATCGGATGTGATTCGGACGCCGTAGACCGTCTCGGCCAACTTTCGATAGCAATCCGCCTCAGCCGCCCGCCGCGCGAGTAGCTTGTTCTGGGCGTCCGTCGTCGCATCTTGCGCCCACCCCGGTACCGCTGCACCCAGTCCAAAAACCGCGGCCAGCACAACCAGTGCACGATTTCTGTTGATCATCAAAGCATCTCCTGATCCAGTTAGTGCCCGGCCTGCGCCGGGTTCCCCCGGACTCGAACTTGCGAAGCTCAAGCCCCACAACCCGTAGGACACGACAACATCGACAAGGTTAACGGTTCCTTGCCCAGCGGTATACGGCGAGCCGATAATTCCGCGCTAGTGCTCCATTACTCGCCAATTGAGGGTTCGGCGTCATGGGTAACGGCTTTTTTGCCCGCGTTTTGAGAGTGTACCGCACGGGTCCGTCAAAGCGGATCCATACCACACGACCCAACCACATCCGTCAATTGGCGTGTCACAGGGCACTAGCCGGTCCGACAGGCCACGGGGTCACGGCCGGGCCCGGTGTCCATAGGCTTTCATACGATCACGCGCCTCGCGATATCTCGCGCTGTCCGCACCCGCGCAGGCCCTTTTGTAGAAACGCAGGGCTTCGTCGTAACGGCCCGACGCCTCGCAGGCGACACCCGCGCCGTATGCGGCCCGGTGATCGTCGCTGTTAGCCACCCAAGCGGTTTTGAACATCGAGACCGCTTCGTCGTACATTTCGCCGCGAAGCATCTTCACGCCCTGCACGCAGTGCTTGTTATTGCTGGACACGACAACCGCGTCCACGTCAATCCGGCAGGGCATCAGGCGGCTGATGAATTCACGGGCAGCCCGTTCGATAAGCGTGGCGATGATCGTGTCCTGCGGTGTCAGTTCCGCTTCGGTCCGGCTTGAGCCGAAGATTGGGCTCGCCTTGGTCTTGTCCGTACCGGTGTAGGTGTTCGGGCTGTAGTGTTCCCACACACGATTGTCGGCGGTATCAATCAGCTTGAACTCGGACTGAACGGTCATGGTGCGTGACACCGTGTCGACCTCTTCGGTCCGTACGTCGGTGCCTCCGCCACCCCAACCGTGACCGCCCCAGCCGGACAGGCTCAGACCGGCGAGCGTCCGCTGTTTGCCGATGTGCTTCTCGACCTTGACGTTGATGTTGCTGAGGATCACGCCGTCCGCTGCCAGCAGCTTGCCGCCGCTGCCGCCCGACGCGGTGGACATACCGGCTGCGGCGAGATCGGCCTCGTCAAACGTCACCTGTGTGTCACGACGATCTGAGACGGTGACGTCGGTCCCCAAGCGCCGCGACTCATTCACCAACGTCTGCATGATTGTCACGCACATGTCTGACCATTTCGGTTCGGTGGTGGGACCCACGTTCGCCGGCGTGATTGCGATCGTCTTCATGCCCGGCGGCAGACCTCGTTCCGCGTCGACCATATAGCTGAAACTGACATGGGCCCGCTCGGTCGCACAACCGGTGAGCACCGAGACGCACAACAAGCCGCTCACCAAAGCCATTGCATGATTGCGAATTTGCATCGAAAGACCTCCGTTGCGAAAGCGTTTTCCCGTTGAGACGTTCGTCGAAACCCACTGCCGTGTCGTTCTATCGTATTGCCGGCGTCGATCCGACACGTTACGCCGAATGTAGACAACTACGTTGACAGTAGCAGAACACCGGTCGGACAAGCCGTCAAGCCAGAATCGGTCAGTTTGACGGGCATCACCGGTGGTTTCTACAATGTCGGCGTTATCAGGCTCGGCGGGTGAGTTACGCTCGTGCGAGAATCCTTTCTCGCACGAATGGGTCGAGAGAGGATTCTCGTCTCAGCGAGGACTCCGGGACCAGCGAAACCACATTGGCAATTACTGATGATTCCGCGTCGAAAAACCCGGCAGGTGCTCGTCGGCGGCGTCGCCATCGGCGGTGAAGCCCCGGTCGTGATCCAGTCGATGACCAGCACCCACACGCACGACGTTGACGCCACCGTGCGGCAAATCCGGCGTCTCGCCGAGGCCGGCTGCGACATTGTCCGTGTCGCCGTTCCGGACAAACGGGATACCGAGGCGTTGCCCGCCGTCTTGAATCAATCGCCGGTTCCGATCGTGGCCGACGTTCACTTCCACTATGAGCGGGCGCTCGAGGCCGTCGAGGCGGGCGCGCACAAGATCCGCCTCAATCCCGGTAACATCAAGGATCGGAAGAAGGTCAATCGCGTCATCGCAGCCTGTCGCGAGCGCGGCATTCCAATCCGCGTCGGCGTCAACGAAGGCAGCGTCGTCGAGCGGCGGAATCGAAAGCTACGCGCAACGCAGCGGCAGCGTCTCGCCGCCGACTATCGATCCGAGATGATCCGCCTGATGGTTGAAACGCTCGAGGGCTACATGCACATCTTCAACGAGAACAACTTCCACGACGTAGTGTTGAGCGCTAAGAGCACCAACGCGGGGATGGTCATCGATGCCTACCACGCCGTCAGCGAGTGGTTTGACCTACCGCTGCATCTGGGCGTCAGCCACGCCGGCCCGCCGGAGACAGGGCGGATCCGCTCCGTGGCGGCTATTGGCTCACTGCTCGCGATGGGCATCGGCGATACGATCCGCATCTCATACGCAGCCGATCCCATCCACGAAGTCGAGGATGCGAGGGAGCTGCTCTGCTCGCTGGGCTTGCAAGACCGTACCACGCCGGAGCTGATCGCGTGTCCGACGTGCGGCCGGATCGAGATCGACCTGATTAAGTTGGTCGACGACGTGCGTCAAAAGCTTTCGAGCATTAAAACGCCCGTGAAGGTGGCCGTGATGGGCTGCGTGGTCAACGGTCCCGGCGAGGCGGAAGGGGCCGACGTCGCCGTGTTTGCGGGCAAAGGCCGGGGGATCATCTATGTACAAGGCGAGCAGAAACGCACCGTGACCGAAGCCGAAATGCTCGACGCCCTGTACGAAGAAACCGTAGCGCTCGCCGACCGCGTGCAACGCGGGGAGGTTACGCTCTCCCACCGGCGTGTGATAATTGCGGCGGCTGAGCCCCCGGCGGGGGAGGGTGGCAATGCACCGCAGAGGGCCATCCCGGACGAATAGACCTTGTCAACGCCGGGCAGCGTAGGATAGACTGGAGGGGCGGCACAACGAACAGGTTTCAGGAAACGCATTGCATGACAACGAAGCTGAGGCTGGATTTTGGCAACCTGCCGCTCATCGAAGCGGCCGTCCGCGCGAGCTTTGACGGTCCGAAGGCTTTGAGCTACTCGCTCGTCAACTCCATTCATGCGGAGCTCAAGCCCTCGTTTCCGGCGCTAACAGAATCTGCACAATTTGAGATCGCCCCAGGGTCCGGAGGAATGCAAACCGAGTTCGGCCCAGCATATCTACCCGGTGCAGTGTACACAGGGCACACTTCCGGGCTGTCGGTAAGCGTGCAACCTCAAGTGATTGTGGCGCGGTGGGTGAAGCAACCCGCATTAGAGCAGGCAAAGTACCCACGGTACCCGGCCCTTGGCGACGCTCTGTGGAAGGCGGTCGAAGCATTCCGAAAGGCGTGTGGCGACGAGTATCCCGGGATTGCCGTTGTGAATATGTCTTACGTGAACTTCGTCGCCTCATCCGATCCCGCCGGGTTTCTGAAGACCTATTTCTCCGAAGAATCGCAGTTGCCAGCGATGGCCGAAGCTCAGCAGGTGCGAAAACTGGAGGCAGCCTGGAGTGAGGCGGACGACATCGATGTTCGATTCGCGGTCGATCAAGCGGCCGCCAAGCTTCCAGATGGGGTGACACCGGGATATCGCCTGACCACGGCCGCCGGGCTGAGGTTGGGCGAATCGCTCGACGCCAAGGCGGGTATGGACAAAGTCCACGACACACTTCAGTGGTTCTTCCTGAGGCTCATCTCGCAGCAGGCGAAGACTGAGTGGATATATCGGGAGCCAAAAAATGGGTGATTTGTTGGCCATAGCATGCAACGCCGCCGACAGTCTTTCACTGCACGGTGACGGAGATTTCGACCCTGTTTTCGGGTTGTCAGGGACGGCACCGACACAAGGTCCTGGTACCGTTCGGCCTCATCCGCCTCGGAGTGCAATGGTCTCCGACTCGAGCTTCGCGGATTACGTTTCTGAAACGCTGTCGAGTATCGACATGCTTCAGGATTCTGAACTGGGGGCCGTCGGTAAGAACTTGTTTCTTTCTTCGCACGATGCTGAGTTCCTCACCCAGATTCGCGAGGATCTCGATAAGTTGCCCGAAGCTGTGCGTTCTTCTTCTGGAGCCGCCCTCTGCCGCCGTTTCGTCGAAGACGTCGGAATGGCTCTCGCCTCCGTGCCCGGTGCACGATGCGCCGTATTCGGAGACGAGGAGGATGGAGTAGAGCTTGTCGCCCACTCCCGTGCTTCTAAGCGTCAAGTGTCTTTCCAGTTCGACCTTTCCGTGGGCTCAATAACGGTGGTTCGGATCGATGAAGAAATGCGCCGGTCTGAAGACAAGTGCCGCATCGACCACGAACTGCAGCTCGCGAAGGCGATCGAATGGTTGAACCGCGCGAAGCCAACGATTGTTGGCTCCTTCTGGGCCGCTCCCGAGGAGATTCAAGCGACTCCTGTTGGAGTAAGTCGAGATGATGCGCTCCGCCAACAAGGGCAGCGCTCCGGGGACTCTCCAACGTCGATGTCTGCCGCGCAACGGATAGCCGAACTCCGTGCATGGATCGCCACCCACCCGCGGCTTCCTTACGAAGCTGACGACAGTCGAGAGAGCATCTATGAAGGCCGCGGGGAATGAGGATACTCGTCGATACGAACCTCATCACACGCCTCGCTCAGCGCGCCCATCACCAGCGCCAAGCTGCATTCAAAGCAGTCGAAACCGTTCTGGCTCGCGGTGACGATCCCTGCATCATGCCGCAGATCATCTATGAGTTCTGGGTCGTCGCAACTCGCCCGGTTTCTAAGAACGGCCTCGACATGCCCGGCTCACAGGCAAAAGACGAAATCGAAAGGGCTCAGAGGATTTTTACCTTCCTCGATGATACGCCGGGGCTTTTCGATGAATGGTATCGTCTTGTCGTTCAATACGACGTCCACGGCCTCCCGGCACATGATACCCGTATCGTCGCGG
This sequence comes from uncultured Phycisphaeraceae bacterium, assembly GCA_964548955.1. Classification (GTDB taxonomy): domain Bacteria; phylum Planctomycetota; class Phycisphaerae; order UBA1845; family UBA1845. The sequence continues at coordinate 17,435 of CAZJTP010000008.1, read as the reverse complement.
CGATGAGGCTGTGCGGAATCACACACATCCTCACCTTTAACGTAAAGGACTTCCGCCAGTACTCGGAGATTACCGTGGTTAATCCAGACCAGGTCACGGAGGTTCCGGGACGGAACTGATGAAACGAGGGGGCCTTTCCCAGGCGACCTGCCCACCAAAAACGAACCCAGGTGCTATTGGTCTGCCCCCGGAAGTTGCCCCAGTCGTCGTGAGAGTCTCTACTGCCCGGAAACCGGGCAAAGAGGCTCATCATGAAACGGAAGCGGCGCACGCCGGAAGCGATCATCCCGAAGCTACGGGAGGCGGAGGTCCTCCTGGCAAAGGTCGCGGGGTCATCTGCGTACAGAGTGAACAGAAGCGTACGGTAACTGAAGCCGAGCTCCTCGACGCCCTGTACGAAGAAACCGTAGCCTTTGCCGATCGCGTCGAACGCGGCGATGTCGAGTTGAGTCAAACCGGTGGTGCAGGTCGTGTCGATCGAGAGAGGTCCTGAGTTGTCGAACGCAGGCAGACGGCTTTGGCTTTGGTTCTGGCATCTGCTGCCGGCGAACCCGATTCTCGTACGCGTCGTCTACGGCGGGTCCCGTCGAACGCGCCATTTGTATCTTCGGGTCGGCTACCTCTGGGCGCTGCTTCTGGTCGTGCTGTTCTCACTGTTCATCTCGATGAGCGGGCCTAGCGCGTCGCTGACGGAATTGGCCAAGGGCGCTTCCCAAACGTTTGCCTGGGCATCGATGGCCCAACTTGCGCTGATGTGCTTTCTGGCACCGGTCTTTACAGCCGGGGCGATTACGCAGGAACGCGACGCCCAGACATTCAACATTCTGCTATCGACACCGCTGACCAATGCCCAGATTGTGTTCGGTTCACTGATGAGCCGGCTGTACTTCGTGATCATGCTGTTGGTAGCGGGGGTACCGATCTTCTTGATGACGATGGTATACGGGGGCGTCACCACATCGCAGGTCGTGCAGAGTTTCGCGCTATCCGGCTCGACGGCGATTCTGACAGGGGCCATCGCGATCTTCATTGCGATGATCGGGGTGGGCACGCGGCGGACGATCTTCTCGTTCTACATGGTGATCGCGCTGTACCTGCTCAGCGTATATCTTCTCGGGCAGTGGAACAGGACATGGGTGGAGGTGTCGCCCGCGAATGTCACCGGGGAGCGGATGAGCTGGCTTAGCGCGCTGCATCCGTTCTTGGCCCTGGAGGTCGCGCTCAATCAGATCCACGCGCCGACGTACGGCCGCCTCGGTAATCATGCATCGCTGGTCCGCTATGCGTTGGCGTACCCTTCGGCCTTCTATATCATGTGGACGAGCGTACTTGCGCTGCTCCTGACCACGGTGAGCGTGTTGTTCGTGCGACGCGGTGCAAGGACCGGCGAGACGACGTTTGTGACGTCCGTGATCGATCGCTTCCGCCGTCGCCCGTCGGGTGAGCTAACTCGCCCGCCCCGCAACGTCTGGAACAACCCGGTCGCGTGGCGAGAGGCCAAGACCCGTGCGTCGGGCGGTCGCGTGGTTCGTCTGGTGATTATTGCCGGCGGCTTTGCCGGCCCGATGTCTTTGTTCCTCTATTATCACCGGGGTGGGATAGCGGTGGATCAGGTTGCGGGTTGGCTGGCTGCCCTGGTCATCATTCAGTTCGCCCTTGCCTTGATTATCGCCACCAACACAGCCGCCACCTCCATGACCAAAGAGAAGGAATCCAAGGCCATGGACCTGCTGCTTACGACTCGGCTGACCAGCAAGTACATCCTTTGGGGAAAGCTCCGCGGGTTGGTGACTTTTGCCATGCCGCTTCTTGCTGGTCCGGTGATCGCCCTTTTGGTGTTTGGGATTTACGGTATTGTTCGTGAGGATTCACCGCCGGCCGTTTGGATCGAGACCTCCGTGGAAATCGCCGTGCTATTGGTGGTTTATACAGCCGCTGCGTGCGTGTTGGGTTTGTACGTATCGCTGAACGCCACGAAGAATGTAACCGCCGTCATGTACAGTGTCGGCTTGATGATCCTGGGTTGCGGTATTACATCCATGCTGGTTTACGCTTTCGTGACCAACTCGGGTGCCGAGTTCGGCGCGTTCCTCGCCCCCTTCGCGCCGTTTACGTCGATCAAGTTCCTGGTCGATCCGGTTGAGCTCTTCACCTCGCGGAGTGAGTTTGTAACGGGGGCTGTTGCGACGCGTTTCGCCGCGGTGATTGGAAGCGTCATCGCAGCCGGTCTGTACATCGTGATCATCTGGCGTTTCTATACCAGCCTCGTCCGCAATTTCGACATGACCCTGCGCAAACAGTCTGGCACGTAGAAACGTCAAAACACTTGAATCGCATCACTGATAGCCCAGATCCCAAAGATCGGCTTCCGACAATCCGAAGTGGTGGCCGACTTCGTGGAACACGGTCTTGCGGATTTGTCGGATGATCTGCTCGTGCGTATGACAGCGACGCTCGATGTTGCGCTTATAGATGATGATGTGATCGGGCAAGCGCCCGCTCTGTTCCACACTGCGGCGGGTCAGCGGCGTACCCCGGTAGAGACCGAGCAGTGTTCGCGGATCATCGATGCCGACGTCCCTGCACGTACGCGCATCGGGCATGAGCTGAATATCTACCGCGACGTCGCGCATATAGGCGGCCAGCGGCTCGGGAATGACCTCAAGCGCCTCTTGGACCAGATCGGCGAACTCACTGGCGGATAGTATCATAGGCGTCGCGCGTCTGCGGACGCACGTAGAATCGGCGGACGGTAGCTCCCCATAGCCAAATCCCCTGGACTCAATTAGGATAGCGGCCTGTCGTATGGAGCGATAGCCTGTCCAGTCGCCACTGGAACGGCGGCGGATTGCCCACGCACACCGGCACGGAGGTTACCATGGTGCGTCCAACATGTTCAACACGGCTCACCGTAAAGTACAAGTATACAATGATGCTTGCTGGAGCGGCGGCCATTGCCGGTTGCACACAATCGAGCCTGCTTCTCACGCCGGTCAGCTCCCGGCGGGCGTTGGTGGAGACAGTGCTGTCACGGGATTCGCGCTGGGCGATTGACAAGATCGCGCTTATCGACGTCACTGGGACGATGAGCAATGCACCCAAACGACAGCTCTGGGGTAAGGGTGAGCACACGGTAAGCCTGTTGCTCGAGCAGCTCGACAAGGCCCGCCGCGACCGCCGTGTCAAGGGTGTCGTCCTCCGCGTCAACTCGCCGGGCGGGACCGTCGTCGCCAGCGAGCTCATGCACGACGAAATCACGCATTTCAAAAAGAGCGGCAAACCGGTCATCGCCGTCATGATGGACGTGGCGACGAGCGGGGCGTACTACATTGCCTGCGCATGTGACGAGATTCTGGCACAACCATCGACCGTCACCGGCAGCATCGGTGTTGTGATGCAGACGTTTGATCTGACCGACACAATGAAGTTAGTCGGCGTCAAAAGCGACGCGATCGTCTCCGGAGATTACAAGGATATCGGCTCACCCCTGCGCGGCATGAGGCCGGAGGAGCGCGAGCTGTTTCAGCAGATCGTCAACGATATGTACGAACGCTTCGTGGACGTGGTCGTCGCCGGCCGGCCTCAACTCGATGAGACCGCCGTCCGACGCCTCGCCGATGGGAGAATCTTTACCGCGACTCAAGCGCTTCAGACCGGCCTGATCGACCGCATCGCCAGTCTACGCAAAGCGATAGACATCCTCAAAGAGCGGACCGGTTCCAAACGCATCCGCCTGGTCGCGTACCGGCGCCCGCTGGGCTACCGCCCCAACTATTACGCGCAGCCGCCTGTCACCACCGACGGTGACGTGAACCTGCTCAACATCGATCTACCTTCCTGGATGGACCACACCACGCCGCAGTTCCTCTATCTATGGACGCCGGGGCGGTATTGATACCGGCAGATCAGCACGGACGGTCATCAAGCCGTTGCGGATGCATCCGGCCATTCTAGAACACGGTCCGTGACATCGTGCTCGTCGCAGTAGGCCAGCAGCATCCGCACGTACGATGCTTTCACATGGGAGGCGCCCGCCAGACCCAGCTCGGCTTGAGCAGATCGGATTGCGGTTTCGTTGGGACCCTCGATCTCGACGAACAGGCCGACGTGCGGGGGCTCATCCAACTCGACCCGACACTCGCCAAGTTGCCAGCTTTCGCGCCGCTTTTGATACGTAAGAATCACGACAAATCCGATAGCGTTGAGGATGTTGACCACCGTCTCAGCGTCGCCAATCGGGGTTTCCAGCTCCTCGCGTGACTTGAACGGCCCGGCGCGAACCGGTCCCTTGAAGGTCAGCGTGGCCTGCGGCTCACGACCGCCCTCCGCGGCAATCGTGCGAATACGCAGCCCGCATCCTCGCCGGCGGAGCGAGCCGTCCGTCCGATCGAAGATCCGGTTCGTTTCCAGCACCCGACCCTCGAACACCGCGCCACACGCCAGAAGTCGTTCGCGCACCGGCTCGTGTGATTCAACACGGAGTTTTGCTTCGGTTTCACAAGGCATGAAAAGCCAATCCGAGCCCCAAGCGCAAGCGCGGGGTTTGTTGACCCGTCGATTGCGCTCCGGGCTCTGACGGGTTTTGCACGCCGGTACGGACCGATTCAGTTTGCCACGATGTTGACGAGGCGTCCCTTGACGACGATGACTTTACGAATCGTTTTACCCTCGACTGCTGCTACGACTTTCGGCTCAGTCAGCGCCGCGGCGCGAATCTGCTCATCGCCTGCCTCCGCCGCCACCATCATCCGCGTCTTGATCTTGCCGTTGATCTGAACGCCGATCTCGACCTCTTCGTCACGGGCAAGTTGCTCATCAAACGCGGGCCACGGCTCAAATGCGAGCGTCGTATGATGACCCAGCCGTTGCCACAGCTCCTCGCCCAAATGCGGCGCGAACGGCGACAACACCAACACAAACGGCTCGATGACCGATCGCGGCCGGCGGTCGCGCGGTGTCATGAAGTTGACAAAGTCGAAGATGGCTGCGATGGCCGTGTTGAGCTTGAGCTGTTCTAAATCCTCGGTCACGCGTTTCATCAGCTTGTGCAGCGCCCGTGTCGCGTCGGCGTCGGTCTCATCGTCCGTCAGAGCGGAGGTCAGTTCATTCGTATTCTCGTCGACGACCAGCCGCCAGATGCGTTGGCAGAGCTTGAACAGACCGGGCACGTCGCGCGTATTCCACGGTTTTGACGCCTCGAGCGGCCCCATGTACATCTCGTACAGACGGAACGTGTCCGCGCCCCACTCCCCGATGATTTCATCCGGGCTGACCACGTTCTTGAGCGACTTACTCATCTTCGCGATGACGCGCTCCACCGGCTCGCCGGTGCTTTTCAAAACGAACTTGTCGTCCCCGCGTTCCTGCACCGCATCGGTAGCCAGAACGCGCCCGTGCTTGTCGCGATACGCAAATCCCTGGATCATGCCTTGATTGAACAGCTTTTGGAACGGCTCGGGCGTGGAGACGAAGCCCAGATCGTACAGCACCTTGTGCCAGAACCTGGCATATAACAGGTGCAATACGGCGTGCTCGGCGCCGCCGACATAGATATCGACCGGCATCCAGTACCGCTCAGCCTCCGCGCCGCAAAACTGTCCGGCGTTGTTCGGATCGATGAAGCGAAGGTAGTACCAGCATGAGCCGGCCCATTGCGGCATCGTGTTCAGATCGTGGCGATAACGCCGCCCGTTTCGCTCGAACGTCACCCAATCCTTCGCCCGGCCCAGCGGCGGCTCGGGAAGCGTCTCGGCGTCCTGGGTAACCGGTGTCGGCTTGAAGTCCTTCACGTCCGGCAATTCGACGGGCAACTCCTCGTCGGTCAGACCGATCGTCTCGCCGTCCTCGCCGTGGATAACCGGAAACGGCTCGCCCCAATATTTTTGGCGGCTGAAGATCCAATCGCGCAGCTTGTAGTTGACCGCCGCCCGTCCAAGACCCTTGTCCGTAAGCCAGGCGGTGATCTTCGCCTGGGCCTTATCCGTCGCCAGGCCGTTCAGGTTGCACACGTTATCCAGCAACACGGCGGATTCGTTGCGCCTTGGAGAATTGAGATTGTTTCCCTCGCCGACAAACGCCTCCATGAAAACTCCCGGATCGTCGGCGTAAACGGGCATCGCCACCTGCCTGACCCAACCCGCGTCTCCGTCGAGAATCGCGGTGGCATCCTGCGCGGTGATCCCTCCCAGCGTTCCAGCCGCCTCCGACGCCGACTTCATGATCCGCTCGATAAGCTCGGGCTTGCCGCGTCGGGCGCAGTAGTCCGCGTCAAAACCCCCGCGCATGATCTGGTCGTGGAACCAGGACTCGTCGGGTTCAACAACGGCCACAATCGGCAGGTCGAACGTTTTGGCGAACTCAAAGTCACGGGTGTCGTGGGCGGGGACAGCCATGATCGCGCCGGTGCCGTAGCCCATCAACACGTAGTCCGCGATCCAGATCGGAATGGACTGCCCATTGACCGGATTGATCGCGTACGCGCCCGTGAAGACGCCGGTTTTCTCTTTCGTATCGGCTGTTCGGTCCAGGTCGGACCGGTTTCGTGCGGCTGCGACGTAGGCCTCGGCCTCCTTGCGATGCTCGGGCGTCGTGATCTTGTCAACCAGTTCATGCTCCGGTGCGAGTACCATGTACGTTGCGCCGAAGAGCGTATCCGCCCTGGTCGTGTAGACGCGGATCGCATCCGGTGCGCTGTCGTACGACAGTGTTGCGTCCGTGTCACCGGCATCACCGCGATAGACCAACCGCCCGCCTTCGATGCTCCACGCGGGCGCCAACGGGAATAGAACCTCGGCACCGGTGCTCTTGCCGACCCAGTTGCGCTGCATGATCTTGATCGGCTCGGGCCAGTCCAGCTTATCGAGATCGGTTAGCAGCCGGTCGGCGTACCTGGTGATGCGCAGCATCCATTGCCGCAGCGGGCGGCGATACACGGGATGATTGCCCCGGTCGCTTCGCCCCTCACTGGTAACCTCTTCATTTGCGAGAACGGTGCCAAGAGCGGGGCACCAGTTAACCGGGATCTCGTCAATGTACGCCAGCCGCTGCCGATCGAGAACCTGACGCCGCTGCGACTCCGTAAGGTCGGCCCACTCGCGCCGGCCGGGCGAGCTTTTGTCCCGTGCCGGTTTCAAAGCCGCGTTGACGCCCCATCGTCCGGACTCCAGTTCAGCCACGAGCTCACCGATGGGCCTTGCCCGGCCGAGAACCTCGACACCCGCCGGATCGACCCAGCGGCACTGATCGTCGTACCAGCTCTCGAACATCCGCAGGAAGATCCACTGCGTGAACTTGTAGTAGGCGGGTTCACAAGTCGCGACTTCCCGGCGCCAGTCATAGCTGAAGCCGAACATCTTGAGCTGCTGTCGATACCGGGCGATGTTATTCCTCGTCGTAACGGCCGGGTGGACGTCATGCTCAATGGCGTATTGCTCAGCCGGCAGGCCGAACGCATCAAAGCCCATCGGATGCAACACGTTGCAACCTCGCATGCGTTTGTAGCGTGCGATGATGTCAGTAGCGCAATAGCCGAGCGGATGCCCGACGTGCAGGCCTGCGCCGCTGGGATAGGGGAACATATCGAGGATGTAGAACTTGGGCTTGTTTCCGTCGAATCCGGAATCGCCCGGGTTGAGAATGCGGAACGTCCCGTTCTCCTCCCAGTGCCGCTGCCATCGGGCTTCGATGTCAGCGGGGTCGTACCTACCCGGCTTTTTGATCTGTCGTGTGTCAGCCATTGGCGTTCGTATTGTTGCTTGTAACAACCTCGGGGAGTCCTGCAAACCGACAAACCGCGCAGTCTATGCGGGCACGGATGGTGATTCAAGAGAGCCGCGGGTTTCAGCCCGCGCGGACGATCAACCGGCGATAATGCCCCATACCCCCGGTTTTGCCAGATGTTCTTAGTCAAGGATGCCGGCTGGTGCGAGAATCCGTTCTCGCACCCGAATTGAATCCCTTCCTGTGGAACGCGAGAAGACACGCCGGTGATAGTCGGGACGAGACAGGAATCTCATCCCAGCGGCCCATGGTCCGCAAGGCGGGCGCTACGATCTGCGCCTTGTTGCCTTCACGCGGGTGAGCTGGTACACTATGGAAGCGGCGTTCTGGGAGGGATGCGCCACGTACTCTGGACGTGGGTGTCGATTTGGAGGGCCTATCTCATGTTAAGAAGAAACGAAACACGATCCATTCCTGGGCTTTGCGTCTTCTTGGTGCTTGGGATGTTGGCCAGCGCGTCGATGACTCTGGCGGACGAGACAACGAGTGGGTCGATTGTAGGCTGGGGTCGCCAGGTTGTCGGCGCACACTTAGGTGCGGAATTTGTGTCGATCGCGGGAGGGTACTACCACAGTCTTGGCTTGAAGGCTGACGGCTCAATCGTGGCGTGGGGCTTGAACGAGTATGGCCAATGCGACGTACCGGCTCCGAACTCGGACTTCGTGGCGGTATCAGGGGGGGACTACCACAGTCTCGGCGTGAGGGCTGATAGCTCGATCGTGGCATGGGGATGGAACGACAGTGCCCAGTGCGACGTGCCGGTGCCCAACACTGGGTTCGTGGCGGTTGCGGGGGGGAACTACCACAGTCTCGGTCTGAAGGCCGACGGGTCGATCATGGCGTGGGGAAGCAACTACTATGGGCAATGCGACGTGCCGGCTCCGAACACGGGCTTTGTTGCGGTCGCAGGGGGCGACGGTCACAGTCTTGGGCTGAAGGCCGATGGATCGATCGTGGTTTGGGGGAGGAACTCCAGCGGCCAATGTGAGGTGCCCGGCCCGAACACTGACTTTGTGGCGATCGCAGCAGACTCGGGGTACAGCCTCGGCCTGAAGGCCGACGGATCGATCGTGGCGTGGGGGTCGAGGGCTGCTGGCCCACCGGGGCCGAACACGAACTTTGTGGCGGTTGCGGCGGGCTCATCCCACAGTCTCGGCCTGAAGGTCGATGGCTCGATCGTGGCGTGGGGATCGAACAGCGGTGGTCAATGCGACGTGCCGGCACCGAACTCGGACTTCGCGGCGGTTGTGGGGGGCGGGTTTCACAGTCTCGGTCTTAAGGCCGATGGATCTATCTTGGCGTGGGGACGCAACTTCTTCGGGCAATGCAGCGTACCGGCGCCCAACACGGACTTCGTGGCGATCGCGGGGGGGCTCGAGCATACTCTTGGTCTGAAGGCAGACGGCTCGATCGTGGCGTGGGGAGACTACTGGGGGGACGGCCAATGCAGGGTGCCCGCACCGAACGCGGATTTCGTAGCCGTCGCGGCCGGCCGCGTTCACAGTCTTGGGCTGAAGGCCGACGGGTCGATTGTAGCATGGGGAAGCGGAACGAGCTTAGAAGTGCCGGTGCCCAACACGGACACCGTGGCGGTCGCAGCCGGATCCAGTCACAGCCTTGCCCTTAAGGCCGACGGTTCGATTGTGGCGTGGGGATCCAACTGGGACGGGCAATGTGACGTGCCGACACCGAATTCGGACTTTGTTGCGGTCGCGGGAGGTGGGAGCCATAGTCTCGGTTTGAAGACCGATGGTTCGATCGTGGCATGGGGAGAGAATGACGGTGGGCAATGCGAAGCACCAGCACCGAACTCGGACTTCGTGGCGGTTGCGGCGGGGTCCCAGCACAGTCTAGGGCTGAAGACCAACGGCTCGATCGTGGGATGGGGATCGAACGACAACGGCGAATGCGATGTGCCAGCGCCGAATTCGGACTTTATCGCGGTCGCGGGAGGTGGAAGCTATAGTCTCGGCTTGAAGGCCGACGGCTCGATCGTGGCGTGGGGATATAACCGCTATGGTCAGTGCGACGTCCCGGCGCCGAACACGGACTTTGTGGCGGTTGCGGCTGGTAAGTGGCACAGTCTTGCCCTGAAGGGTCCGGCCCAACCTCGGTGTGGAGACAATATTGTCGACCACGGCGAAGAGTGCGACGACGGCGGTGAGTCGCCCACATGTGACGCCGATTGCACATTCGCAGAGTGTGGCGACGGGACGCTGAACATCACTGCGGGCGAGGAGTGCGAGTCACCGGGAAGTGAGTGCTGCGATGATTCGTGTCACTTTGAGCCCCCGGGCACGGCCTGCATGGACGAGGGCAACCCGTGCACGGATGATGTGTGCGACGGCAGCGGCACCTGTGAGCATCCCAACGACAACACGAACAGCTGCAACAATGGAGACTTCTGCGACGGCGCGGAGTACTGCGATTCCGGGTCCTGCATTTTCCCCGGCGATCCCTGCATCGGCGGCGGCGAGTGCAACGAGATATGCAACGAGGCTGACGACAACTGCTTTGATCAAGTGGGTACTGTCTGCGGCGATGGTCCGACAGAGTGCAGTGGTCAGGATACTTGTGACGGAGCGGGCAATTGCGCCGCGAATGATCTGCCTGAGGGCGCGTCATGTGGCAATCCGAATGATGCGCCTTGCGACCACGCTGATACCTGCGACGGCCTAGGAACGTGTCAAGGTAATGTCGAGCATGACGGTACGCCGTGCCCGGATGACCAGTATTGCAACGGCGCAGAGACCTGTCTGGGCGGTGAGTGTACCGACGGTCCTGACCCATGCGTTGACCTGGAGCATTGCGACGAGGAGATCAACCGGTGTCTGTCATGCATCGACGAGAGTGAGTGCGATGATCAGAATCCATGCACGACGAACGCGTGCATCTTGAACATCTGTGTGTTCACGACCATACCCGGCTGCCGCCTTTGCGAAACCGCCGACGATTGCAGTGACGGCAAAACCTGCACGATCGACCTGTGCAACATGGAAGGAGTCTGCGAGAACCCGAGTGAGCCCGACGGCACGCCGTGTCAGAACGAATTCTACTGCGACGGTGATGAAAGGTGTCAATCCGGCGAATGCGTTGATGGTCCCGATCCATGCATCGACCAGGATCACTGCGACGAGATCAATGACGTATGCTTTGTCTGCGTCGATGACGACGAGTGCGACGACGACGATCCCTGCACGGACGATGCCTGCGTCGACCACGACTGCGTGCATACTCCGCTGCCCGGCTGCGGTGCGCTCGCGTACTTGGACATTAAACCGGGCTCATGCCCGAACCCGGTCAACCCAAAAAGCAAGGGCGTCGTGCCCATGGCCCTTGTAGGCAGCGAGTCCTTTGACGTGACGCAGATCGACGTTGATACGCTGACGCTGGGGCGCACCGACGGCGTCGGCGGCGTTGTGGCCCCGCTTTCAGGTCCGCCCAGACCAGGAATCAAGACCGACGATGTTGCCACGCCGTTCACCGGCAGTCTGTGCGATTGTCACGAGCTGGCTGGCGATGGGATTAATGATCTGCTCCTCAAGTTCTCCACACCTGAGCTGGCGGGAGCATTTGAACTGGATGAGTTGCCGCCCGGTGCGTCTGTGATGTTGACCGTGAATGGGGCACTAGTGGATGGGACTGCGTTCGAGGCCTCTGATTGCGTTATCATCCCGGGCAGGCGCGCGCTAGCAAGGCCGCGCAATTCGCGCAAGCCAAAGTAGGCGTTTCCCGGTGTCGGCCGGGCGCCAACGCCTGTGGGCTGAGAGCTGACAGTCACTTCGCAGGCTTATCGAGTGTGATGGCCTTGTTGTCGGCCTCGTTCTTGGCCGTCATCGAGTACTCGCCGTCCTGGCGCTTGTGGTTGACGTTGAGCTTCTGCAGATACAGGTTGTACACGTCCTCGGCGCTTAGGCCCACGCACTGGGCCAGGCTGATCCAGAAGAACAAAAGGTCGATCACCTCGACCCTGGCGTTTTGCAGATCGTGGACGGCGAAGCGTTTCCCTTGCTGGGCCTCGGTGCACCAGTGTTTCCAGAACGTGCAGTCGCGCAGCTCCTCCAGTTCATTACTGGCGGCGATGATGTAGTCATTGAGCCACTTGCCGGCGACCACCGGGTCGAAGTGATCGCGCATTGACTCGGTGTCGTGACCGATGCGTTTGTTGAGCGCCGCTTGCCTCTCGAACAGGTCCTCAAGCACCGCGACCTCCTTTCACGTCCGTCCCCCACCCCTGGAATGGACGGGGCACCCGCACGCGCGCGAACATTCACTTGCGATCAACCCATGCAGGCTAGTGTCTACCGTTCGTTTGTCAATTCGCAACTTGCAGGTCATACCGATTCGAAGAAATAGTTGCCCTTTGCTATTGGACAGGTAACACGTTTGGAACCGGATACGGCTCGCCCAAGCCCGCTCCTTGACAGTCGCGGTTCTGATCAGGGGCGCAGTCTAATATCAGGATCCGTGTCAGGCGACGATGTGTTCTTTGATCTTGCGGAGCGCTTCGCACTCGATCTGGCGGACGCGTTCGCGGGTGAGGTTGATCTTTACTCCAATCTCTTTAAGGGTCATGGGCGGCTCCCCATCGAGCCCGTAGCGCAATCGCAGAATGGTCGATTCGCGTTCGTCCAACTCATCCAAGAGGCGGACGATCTTGGCCGCCTCCAATTCGTTCAGGAGCGCGTCCTCCGGCAGCGGCGTCCTGAGATCGGGAATCCCCCCCGTGAGCGTGTGACCTTCGGCATCGTCGCTGCTGTGACTCGGGGTTGAGACGGCCTTGACCGCGCTGCGGATATGGTTGACCTTGCTTTCGGTCATCTGCAGCTTTTCCGCCAATTCCCGGGTGGTTGGCGTGCGCCCCTCCGCTTCGATAAACTGTTCGCACGCTTCACGGAATCGGGAGATCATCTCGACCATGTAGGCGGGAATATGGATCGGCTTGTCGCTATTGATCAGGCTGCGTTTGATGGCCTGCTTGATCCACCAGGACGCATAAGTGCTGAAGCGAGTGTTTTGATCCGGATCGAAGCACTCGACGGCGCGGATCAAACCGAGATTCCCCTCGTTGATCAGGTCGTTGAGCGTGATGCCTCGCTTGACGTACTTCTTGGCGATGTTGACGACCAGCCGGAGATTCGACTTGACCATCGTCTCTCGGGCAACGGCGGCATCACTCTCGACCTCTTCACGCTCTTTGAGACCAAGCTCGCCACAGGCGAAGCGTTCAGCCGCGAACTGCCCTTCGCGCACGATGGCGGCAAGCCGCTTCTCCTCCTCAGCCGAAAGAAGCGGTGCTTTGTTAATTTGCCGCAAGTAGATCTGGAGATTAGCGTCGGCAACGATGGTTTTGCCCTCCGCGCACGACCATCAACAAACGGACGGATGTCCGCGAACCGTCGGGTTACTCGCTCGGCGGCTGGGTCGACGCGGTCCCCTCGGCGTCAGCATCAGCCTCGGCGGTAGGCCCGCCTGTGACTGTCTCCCCTTCCCCGTCGCCATCGGTGGAAGAGCTCTCAGCCGACTCATTATAGGCCTCGGAAGTCTCGGAGGTCTTGTCGGCAGGTTCGGAGTCGGGCTCGGGAGGTGCCTGCGGCTGAGGAGGTACGATCGGCTCCAACAGGCCGGACGATTCCACCACACCGGCTCCTTCAAGCCCGCCGCGCCGCGTTTTCTGCAGTTCAGCGGCGGACTCGGCATCCTGCTCGACCGACCACTCGGCCCGCTTCTTGGACAGGCCTATCTTCCGTTCGGCCGGGTCAACCCGCAGAATTTTTACGAGGATCTTGTCCCCGATCTTTACTTCGGCATGTGGGTCTTCGACCTTATGATCGGCTAGCTCACTGACGTGCAATAGTCCTTCCAAGTCCTCTTCCAACTCGACGAAGACACCGAAATTGGTGATCTTGGTGACTGTTCCTTCAACGATTTGACCAGGAATGTAGTTCTCGGGCACGGCGCGGGCCCAGGGGTCCTCCTGCAGCTGCTTGAGGCCCAGGGCGATGCGTTGTTTGCCCTGTTCCACTTTCAGGACGACGCATTCGATCTGATCGCTCTTTTTGAGTATTTCCGAGGGATGGCTGACTTTCTTCGTCCAGCTCATGTCGGAGACATGTAAGAGCCCGTCGATCCCCTCTTCAACCTCTACGAACGCCCCATAATTGGTGAGATTCCGGACGCGACCCTTGATCCGTGTATTGGGCGGATACTTCTCGGCCACATCCTCCCAAGGATTCTTCTGGGTCTGCTTGATACCCAGTGAGATTTCCTGTTTATTCTTGTTGATCTCAAGGACAATCACCTCGATGACGTCACCGACGGAAACCACCTCCGAGGGGTGGCTGATCCGCCGTGTCCAACTCATCTCGCTGATGTGGACGAGCCCTTCAATACCCGACGAGATTTTCACAAACGCCCCATAGTTGACGATGTTGACCACTTCACCTTTCAAACGCGTGTCCGGCGGGTACTTCTCCTCGACCTCCTCCCAGGGGTTAATCCTGAGCTGTTTCAGGCCAAGGGCGATCTTCTCCCTTTCGCGGTCGATATTGAGGACCTTGACCTCGATCTCATCGTCCACCCTCAGCACCTCTGATGGGTGGCTGATCCGATCCCAGCTTATATCCGTAATGTGCAGCAGGCCGTCGATGCCGCCCAGGTCGACGAACGCTCCGAAGTCCGCGATGTTCTTGACCGTTCCCTTGCGTACCTGGCCCACATCAAGCACCGCCATCAGTTGTTCCTTGGCCATCGCCCGTTCCTCTTCGATCAGCCTGCGACGCGAGATAACGATGTTGCGCCGGTCGGTATCGATCTTAAGAATTAACGCGCGGATCGTTTTGCCGATGAATTCACCGATGTCACCGGGGCGACGGATGTCCACTTGCGATGCGGGCAGGAAGACGGGGTAGCCGATGTCGACCAACAAACCCCCCTTGATTTTGCGCATGACGCGCCCTTCGACGGCATCTCCTTCGCTTTTGCTGCTGACAATATGATGCCAGTTAATGATCCGGTCGGCTTTGCGTTTGGACAGAACGATGTGTCCGGTGTCGGATTCAACGTTCTCGAGCCAGACCTGCACCTCGTCCCCAATATCGACCGAGCTTGGGTCGTCCCATTCTCCGTGGGGAATTAGTCCTTCGCTCTTGAGCCCCACATCCACGACCATGTCGTCGCCGGCGCGTCCGACGATCTTTCCGCGGAGAATGGATCCCGTCTTGTACTCCTCGTCTTCCTGTTCCAACAGGCCGCCGACGTGCTCGTCGCTGTCGCCCTCCCTGAACATGGCCGCCAGCTCAGTCTCAAGCCCTTCCCCCTGTGTATCCAGCTCGGTAATGAGGTTGTAATCTACCATAAGTCGTTCAATCGATTCCGCCACCGCTCTACGCGATCAAGGCGCGCAAACGTTCACTTCTTCTGGCACCACGCGAGCGTTTTCGCGCGTGTGTGCAGCCAAAACCTCGCTACGGACGCAAACCGTTTTGCGTCTGCCACGTCGGCGAGGTAAACCTCAAAATGAATGCAATCCGGAAGCGGACACGTCGCCATCAGCCTACCGACACAAAACCCATGCGGCAACAGTTGCACCGTTGCTCTATGGGCTTCGTCTTCGCGATTTCTGAAAACCACCCGGCTTCTCGGCAATTCCAGGATGCCGTCCGCACGCTGCCGGTTTTCAGAGGGTCGTTCGGACCGGCGCCGTGAACGTCATGCCCGGTCGGTTCCGGTCGGAGTCGCATCGGCGTTCGGCGATACCGCTAGGTCACACCGATCCTGTGACAGCCGTGTCGCCGCTTTCGGTTGAGGATCTTACGCCCGCTGGCCGTCCGCATGCGCACCCGGAATCCCTGCTTCCGTGCCCGTTTGATCTTGCTGTTGCGTCGCGGGTAGTGCATCGTTTCCTTTCTATAAGGGTCTGCGCAGATGGCCGGTTTAGTTCTCCATGCTCAGCCAGCGACAACCGAATAAGTTTTGGATTCTACCCCTTGACTCATGAACATACAACCCCCCGATATTCGTGCTCCGCGGCCGTGGCTGCGTGACAGATTCGTTGGGTGAACAGGTCCTCCATGACCTTCAATCTATTCCAGAAGCATCATCGGCCATCCCAACGCCGGAGAATCAAACGGCCCTGCACATGCGCCTCCGCCGGTTGCGAATCGCCGACTTGGTTCTACAATCGCGGGACAAATGAGCAACCCGGCTGTGGATGTCTACCCGCTTATCTTTGAACCGATCTTCAAGCCCAAGATCTGGGGCGGTCGAAGACTTGAAACGAGCCTAGGGAAACGCTTGCCAGAGGGTGAGCGGATCGGTGAATCGTGGGAAATCGCCGACCTGGAAGATGACCAATCGGTCGTCACCAACGGGCCGGCCCGTGGACGGATACTCGGTGAACTCGTCCGCGAGTGGGGGACGGAGCTGATCGGGCGGGCGTCGCTTTTCGAGGGACGTTTCCCCCTGCTGATCAAGTTCCTGGACGCCACCGACACATTGAGCGTCCAGGTTCACCCCGATGAGGCGATGGCCCGTCGCCTGGGCGGTCGCGTACGCGTTAAGAACGAAGCCTGGTACGTCCTCTACGCGGACGAGAATGGTTTTATCTATCGCGGCGTGCGCGAGGGCGTCGACTGCGAGGCACTTAAGCGTGCCGTTAGGGAGCAGCGCGTCGAAGCGGCCCTCAATCGGATCGCCGTGCGCAAAGGTCAGTGCTACTACCTGCCGAGTGGCACGATTCACGCGCTGGGGGCAGGCGTTACCGTCGCCGAGGTGCAGACGCCGTCTGATGTTACCTACCGTGTCTACGACTGGAACCGCATCGACCCGTCGATCGGGCGTCCGCGCGACCTGCATTTGGAAGAGGCATTGCAATGCATCTCGTGTGATACCGCGCCTATTCCTGGAGAAAGGCGGGAGCACGTCGCCAGTGTGTGGACGTCGGTCACGAGTCTGGTGCGATGCGAATCCTTCGTCATCGAGCGCGTGCGCATGGTCGAGGGCGTTGAGCAGATCATTCCCTATGAGGAGATGGTGATCTGGATTGTGTTGGAGGGTAGCGGTAGCATCGTTTGCAACGGGCCGGCCTTATCCGTCGATTTCGGTGTAGGTGATAGCGTTTTGATACCCGCGGGCCTGAAGAACGGTCGTGTTCGGATCCACGAAGACTGCGCGTGGTTGGAGGTGACCATCCCGATCCGCCGTTCTCTTTCGGGTTTGGAGCGTCCCGACCGGTCGAAGCAGGCTGCGCTGGGCCGAACGGACTGCGGACATGCGTCTCCGAATGTACCGGGGAAGCCGCCACCGTGACGAAGAAAAGCCGGAGATGGAGAAAATGTCCGGCCGGATAAGTGCCGGTGTTCCCGGAACGTGCGGCACTGCGGCCCGCATGGCTGAAACAACCGAACCATGACACGTCACCAACACATTCTCGACGTAGCGCGTCACACGAAAAGGACTCTTTACGTCATCACGGCCGTGTACGTGGGCATCGGGTTTTTCCTGGCCGTCCCGGCCGCCCTTTCGGGCGATCGACTAAGCACATTCCTCGGTTTTCTGATCATTAGCGGTGCGCTCGGAGCGGCTGTGGTTGTAGGCGCCGTGCTGCGGCTTATGACCCGTTTGTCTGCCGTCACGGAGACTCTCGACGACATCCG
>CAZJTP010000007.1:0-47954 GCA_964548955.1 uncultured Phycisphaeraceae bacterium | reverse complement strand
ATGCAACATAATTCCCGGTTCTGGGACGTGGTCGGAAAGGTTTCTCCCGGAGCCGAAAGGTCTGGATTGGGGTAGTAGGTGAAACTTCCGGTGTGGCCGGATAGAAACACCAGACCTACCTCGTGACCCCGGCGTCTTACACCGTAATTTCGCAGAACAGGCTCGATTCATCCACCTCCTCGATTCGGGGATCAACATTGAATTCGGACGCCAGGGAAAGGAATTCGTCCGGGCTGATCGTCGTGGCTGTAAATCCGTCCTTGCAGACGATCACGCCGTCGTGCGTCGCGTCCCGGTCAATCTCGCCGAGCAGTCCGTGGTCGGATTGAAGCTGAAACCACTCGAAGCGATCCTTCCAGAACTTCTCCGAGTAGCTCGAAAACAGAATCCTCCCTCCCGGTCGGGCAACCCGAATGCTTTCCTCGATCAAGGCGGAGGGATCGACCTTGAAGGCGGATAACCCGTTCTGGATGCACACCACGACGTCGAAACTACGGTCACGAAATCCAAGGACGGCCGCATCCATCTGAGCAAACCGGCAGTTTGAAACACCGGTTAGAAGCTTGCCGGCAAGTTGCAAACTGGAAAGCGAGGTGTCGATGCCCACAAGCATCCGTGCCTTGTCGGCCAGCTTCTCGATAACCCGGCCATAACCGCATCCGAGTTCCAAGACCACATCGTACTGGTAAATCCTGCTTGCGACGTGTCGGATTTCCGCGTCAAGGTATTGCCTAGCGCGTGGCGGGGCGATCTCGTAGCATTTGCGCAGGCGCTGTGCCGAGAGTCGATCCGAATAGTAACCGTTCGCATCCCCATTCACCGCAAGCTTCCGTACAATCACGAATGGCGATCAGAACCTCCCGAACAGCGGGATGGCTGTCACGGCGATGTCACCGTCGCGGATGACACTGTAGTCACTGGGGCCGCTCACATCACGCAGCCAATAGGAGGCGCCGTAACCGAACTCCATGGTGCGGCCGTCATCGTTGTCGGTCCGATCGAACGTCATCGGCATGGGATGGGCTGCGACCGGGACGCGATGGATGCGGCTTTTCGCGTCGGGTGGGATTGGAGCCGGTAGATTGATGCTCCAGATACCCGGTCCGGGAAGTGTCTCGGTGAGCAGCTCTTTCACAAGGAAGGATGTAGCGTCGCGCGCGGCTGACCAGTCGGTCGTCACCCCGATCCGGATTGCCTGCGACACGGCGATCGCACGCAGTCCGAGAATCGCGCCCTCGCGGGCACCGGCCACCGTGCCGGAATAGAACGTATCCACACCCGCGTTGGCCCCGGCGTTGATTCCGGAAACGACCAGGTCAATTGGTTTCTCGATCAGAGCGGCGACGGCCAACCGCACGCAATCCGCCGGCGTTCCGTCAGCGGTGAAGATCGTCCCGAGCTGATCATGCTTGACGCGTTCAACGGTTATCGGGCCGCCTACCGTGATGGTGTGGCTGCAAGCCGATCGCTCCGTCTTCGGCGCGATGATGTGCATGGTTCCAAGATCGCGCAGAGCCTCAAAAGCGGCTAGTAGTCCGGGTGCGCCGTATCCGTCGTCGTTGGTCAATAGAATGTTCAAGGTTATCGTTCCGTGTCCGATAGTCCAGTCGGCGGAAAGTATGTCGGGCTAGTTTGCCGACCACGCCTGCGGAATTGTACATTGTATTCCGGTTAGATACCCCAAATTGCCGAGACTGTCCAAGCGATTGTGGACCGGCCGCAACGTGAATCCGATGGTACACCGCACTCCGTGAGGCTCGCGAAATGATCAGCTCAGGATGGGCATTTGATCCTAACGGGGGATATGCGAGGGTGCCGCAAGACAAGACGAGCCAAGAAGAATCTCTAACCGGGATCATGGTTCGATAGTCCGTGAGAACGAACGTGTTCCGTTCGTCCCGATGATGCCAACCGAGAACAACCGTTGCAGGTTTTGGGGGAAGAAAATATGAGCGAGAGCACGGGATTAGCACACGTTTTGAACATCGAGTTGCCCGCCGCCGCGCCTCAGGTTCGGATAACCGCCGGCCTCGGATCTGCAGCCCAGAAAACCTGGAACCTGCGACGGCCTGTCACGCTAATCGGGTCACGTCGCCCCGCGCACATTGTCCTGCACGACGGCAACCTGAGCCCGGCCCACTGCGTGATTGTCAACACGGGCACGGAGGTGATACTGAAGGACCTGCACACCAACAGCGGCACGTTACGCAACGACGCCCGGATCGAGCTGACGCTCCTCAAGGACGGGGACGTTGTCGCGATCGGCGCCACTAAGATCCAGGTCGCAATTCAGGTGCCGACGGACACATCTGAGGACTCCGGCTGCGGAATCGAATACGCGGATCCGATCGCCTTCCCAACGCCGGTGAACATCGGTTTGATCCACACCGATCAGAAGTGGGAAATCAAGGACGCGGTTGCTCTGATAGGCCGACATAACGCCGCCCAGATCCAACTCGACCATGAGGACGTGTCACGGCGGCATGCCATCATATTCAGATTCAGGAAGAGGCCGGCTGTTTTCGACCTTGGCGGTCATGGTGGGATTCTGGTCAATGGGCAGCGGTGCTCGCTCTTGCTGCTCAGCAACGGCGACCGGATCAGTGTGGGACCTTTCGGCCTGCAGGTCGGTTCGGACGATGCGACACGGCTTGACGTACAAGATCCTTCGGCCGGAACAGACCACAGCCCGACTGTTACGTCCAACAAGACGCACAACGCGATCGACCCGTCACGAAATGGAGCAACCTCGCTTGCCGCGTCTGGCGTGGACATCGATCTTGAACCGTCCGAGTCGGATGGAGCTACGGCAGTCGATGCAGAACTCGGTGCGGTCCGGAAGGGTGTTGCCGATTCCTGGGAGCAACTCAACTCGTGGCAAGCACATCTGCTCGGTGATGCCACGGCCCTCAGCAAGCAAGAGATCAACCTAACGGCCCGTGAGGAGTCGCTCGAGGCCAGGGATGCAGCCCTCCGCGGGCAACTGCACGACGTAGAGCGTTATCAAGAGCAACTTGCCGAACGCGAGCATGATATTGCCGCCCAACTCGCTCAGCTCCAGAAAGAGAAGGACAAGCTGGCGGAGGATCAAGCGGCGTGCGCTCAGCGAGAGGAAGAGGTCTCGCGGCGCGTCGCCGAGCTGTCACGTCGAGAGCATGTCTTTGCGCAGCGGTGGGCCCGGTTGGTTACTGCTAAATGTCCACACTGCGGGCAACCCGTCGCCAACCGCGAGAACGGCGCGGCTCCGTCCTCCGTGTGAGCCTTACCCTGTTTGCATCGCACCGGCGCTTACCGTAGCCGCACATGTAATCTGCTGCGTCTCAGCGCAGGACCAAGCCCGTGATCCTGGCCTCGAAGATCAATTGCTGGTCGATCACGCCCTGCGTGCGTGAGACGATTCGCCGCGGGCGGTATTCGTCGCCGATAGACAGGAGATAGAGACGCGCGGGTGGGATTACGACTTCCCTGAACTTGCAAGCATCGACACCGCCGAATCCGAAGAAGCCCAAGTGTTTACCCAGCAGTCTTGCCGTCACCGCCGACGCCTGGGCCGCCATCTCGAGCATCAGCACGCCGGGAAGCAATGGCCGGCCCGGAAAGTGCCCGCGGACCCACCATGCATCCGTATGCACGTCCGCGTAGGCGACCAACCGTCCCGCCTTGCGATCCATCATGCAGACGCCATCGAGCAACATGAACTCAAAGCCGTGCGGCAGATACTCGTAAATCTGTTCTCGGGTCAGAAGGACCCGGCTAAGATCGATCTGTTGCAGGTCTATCAACAACGGCGGCGGCATGTGGATTCAGTTCCGGGCAATGCGCACCTGATGCGCCATGCACACCCACGAGCCCCGGGCAAAGCGATGGCACGCCGGACTCGCAACTAGCTACTGGTTATTTGGGAACGGACTTCCAGGATTTTCTTGCGAACTTCCTGAGCGGCCTCTTTTATGTCCTGCATGCTTTTGCGAACGCGTGTACCAGCAGCCTTGTTGCCACCGGACGCCTTCGCGACATCCTCCGCGGCTGTCTCCACCAGCTCCTTCAGCCGTTCGTATTCCTCCATCGCAGCGGATCTCCCATACGTTCCAACGCGTGATTTCAACACAAAACCTAAATGCCGCGGCGAAGTCTATCAGAGCCTCCGCGGCATCGCAAAGCATATAATTCTGAAAATCGGCCCTGGCGACTCCGAAAATGCTGTTTTTTTGACCGGACAGCGCGAGTTCGACATTCGCGGTGTCCCGTAGCATGGAAACACCGCCCGAGGGTAACTCATATAAGCCTCTGCAAGTAAGGATGTTAGATCAAGACAGCCAACGCCGCCTCCGGTAGGTAGCTCTCCCCAGTACTGATATGGGTGAACGGCGCGCGGTTCGTCCGGCACAGCGAAATGCGGCGTCAAATCCTGGTTCGAATCGGCCCGCCGGCGTCGTGAAAACAGCGTACCATTGGGTGCAGTCATCGCAACGAGCGTTCCGATATCTCCGCAAGGTTCCGCATGGAGGCGGCGCCTTCAGAACTTCAGTCTCGATGAGCGGGAACGTGATGCCACGCAACCTGGTTTGGCATGGATGCCTGTATCTCGCCATCGGCGCATTCGGGGCTGCGATCGCCAGAGGCGCTGACCACATTCAAGTTCGATCGCGCGTTTTCGACATCGAGTACTCAATCAACGAGGATGCACTGCCCCTTGCCTCGGTCCAGTTGTGGTACACGTTGGACGGAGGTGCAAACTGGCAGGAATTCGGATTCGACGAGGACCGGCAATCGCCGATCACATTCCATGCTCCTCAGGAGGGGCTATACGGCTTCTTCCTCGTGCTGGCCAACACCACGGGACCATCGAGTACAAAACCCACTTCAACGACACAGCCCCACCTGGGCGCGTTCGTTGACTACACGCCGCCCGTCGTTCAACTCCACACGCTTCGCTCGACCACGATGCTCGGGCAACGTGTGCTTCAAGCTCGCTGGACGGCGATCGACCCGCACTTCGACGTCCGGCCCGTCGAGCTCGCGTATCAGAGGCCACCGGATGAGACCTGGTATCCGGTGACACCCGATCCCGTGGCCAACACTGGGCGCTATGACTGGCGTGTGCCGGAAGGCCTTTCCGGGCGCGTGGCGGTGCGGTTGACCGTCACAGACAAGGGCGGTCATCGAATCGACAGCGAGCAACAGGTGATCGAATTGGCACCGGTGCAACCGATTGAACGAGCCGGGGACGCGTCGTTGGGAGTATCGGCCACCACGCTTGCCTCCGCCGGCAGGAATGTCGCCCTCCCAGGATTGGCGCAGTCGACAGAAAAAGCGAGGCGTCTTTTTTCGGAAGCAGAGGTGTGCAAACAGCGCGGCGAGTTTCGCGAGGGCATCGCGCGGTTGCGCGAGGCGGTAAAGCTCAATCCACGGTGGGCGGAGGCGTTTGCCGAGATGGCGGACATGCTCTACCGTATCGGTGATCCGGATCGTGCCTTACGCGCGTATGAGTTGGCACTTAAGCAGCAGCCGACGATGCGGTCGGCCCTTCGCGGAGCGGCCATGGTCTACCGGCAAAGGAACGACCATGTCGCCGCGGCCCGGATGCTGCGAACGATCCTGCGATACAATCCCAACGATGCGGAGGTGTGGATGAATCTGGGGGATATCGCCATCTATCAGGGTGACGAGGTATTGGCACGGGAGTGCTACACCCGCGCGACGCAGATCGATCCCGGTGCGACGCGAGTCATCGCCGACGCCCGTAAGCGGCTCGAGCTGATGGCGGAAGTGTCACGACGATACCGTCCAAACAGCCGGTAGAACCATGCAGGCTTCACCCGTGAATGTTCATCCCATCTATGCCGTCGTTGGTAGCGACCGATTCCTGCAGAGCGATGCGCTAAACGGCATCCTGCGTGCTCTAGCGGACGAGATGGACGACCTGGGGCTGACGCGGTTCGACGGTCCGCGGGCCGAGCTGGCGGAGGTGCTGGATGAGGTTCGCACCCTGTCGTTGTTGGGCAGTCGCCGCGTGGTGGTCGTCGACGAGGCGGACTCGTTCATCACCGCCAACCGCGCTGTGCTGGAACGATATTGTTCAGCGCCTTCGGAGAGCGGATCGTTGGTCTTTCTGTGTCAAACGCTCCCGAAGAACACACGGTTGTACAAAATCATCAGCGGCAACGGAACAATCGTTCACTGTGAACCCCCGAAAGGGCGGGCGGTCATCGAATGGATCGTCAACCGCGCACAGGAGACATACGGCAAGCGGTTGAGCCGTCCCGCTGCTTCGATGCTCCGCGACCATATCGGAGATGCGCTGGGGATACTGGATGCCGAACTCGGAAAGCTCGTGGCGTTTGTCGGTAAGCGCGACGAAGTGACACCGGCTGACATCGACGCCCTCACCGGTCATCACCGGGAAGAGAAGGTTTTCGCCGTCACGGATGCCATGGCGGCGCACGATCCGGTGGCCGCCCTCCGCCATTGGGAGCAGGTACTGGCAACGGATCGGGCGGCGCCGGGGCGGGCGATCGCTGGATTGGCGTGGGGGGTGCGTCGCCTGCTGGCGGCCCGGCGGGATTGGGAAGCCGGCGTAAGCATCGGTGTGCTGGCCCGGCGGATGTATACCGATCCGGGCTTACTGCAACGCCGCCTTGACCGTGTCACCACGGAACAGTTGGAACGGCAACAGCGAGATTTGTTGGCTGCGGACCTGGCCGTCAAGACCGGCGCTTCGACGGTCGAGCGGGCGGTGGAAAAGTTCATCATCGAGCACAGCGTGACGTGCACTGCCACGCGGTAGGCAACCGTGGGAATCGGAACATGAACATCAAGCGTATGAAGACCTTCGCAGCCGTGGCCATGGTTGTAACTTGCCTTGTCGGGCCGCTGTCCGGGTGCGTCCCGTTCAGCTCTCGGTGTGCGTGCCGGATCGACCCGATGCTTCGAACGCAGCGTTCCTTGCCAACCCAACCTGCTGATGCGACGGAGCAGGATGTTCTAACGGCGGTGGAGGAGTTTCTCGAGCGGACCAAGGAGTATCAATCTGTGAGTACCGATTCACAGTCATCCTCGTTGACGTCGCCGCCTGCGACTCGTGCCGCCTTCGAGAACAACGATCAACCGCACGGGACGCCTCAAGAGGGCAAGTATTCGCCGCCCCCTCGTGATCAGGCGTTTGCGAACATGCAGGTGATGCTTGCCGGTTCGGTTTCGGCCGCGCCGGCCCCGGCACTTCCGGTCGTGAAGTCCGTGTCGATCCACGTTACCCCGTCGCTCGACATACCGACCGTCGAGCCGGCCAAAACGAAGACAACGAATGAAGCGCTCGACATGAGATCGACTGAAACGCCGATGCTCGTCGATCGTTTCATCTCCCAATTGGAAGCGCGCGCCGCGGAGGCGAATGATTTCGACAGCGAATGGCAACTGCGGTTTACCCAACTTGCGCTTCATCGCGACGATGAGGCCGCTGGCGTGTCACCCGGCTTGTCGCAGGAAGCAAAAAGGATGCTGACTTCGCTTATCCGTATGGCTGCATCCGTGTGGAGGACCGTGCAGAACCCGTTGCTTACCGGCGAGGAGACGTTGAACTATATCAACGAACTCCGCGAGGTGTTGGCCGATCGGGCCGATCCGATCATTGCGACTATAGCCCTGTGTCGCAACGTAGTCACTTTCGGCGTCTATAAAGAGATGAACGTTGATGCTTTCGTGGCCGGAAGAACGGTGCAGACGATCGTGTACTCCGAGATTCGCAACTTCCGGTCCGAATCTACGGAGGACGGCCAATATCGTACGCGGCTGGGGACCCGGCTCGAGGTGCTGACCGCGGAGGGTAAGTCCGTCTGGCAGCATGAGGAGCCGGAGATCACGGACATTTGCCGGCGCCGCCGCACGGACTTTTTCATCGCCCAGCGCATTACGCTGCCGCCGACGCTGCCTGCGGGCGACTACGTGCTGAAGCTATTCGTGGAGGACAAGCTCTCGGAGCGGGCGATTGAAGCGTCACATCCATTCACGCTCCAATCCGCCATATCGGTGGCCCACGGTTTCTGACGATGTCCCGCGGCCAACCACCTGTGCAGCCGCGACCGGTCGGAGCGTGTCTCCCATTGCCGCAACTTGCCATAACCATTTGACACGCAATAGGTTATGGACAGTGCCCGGTCTCCAGAGAACCCACCGCATGTTTTTGAATTTTTGTCGATTTGGCGTTTTCCTCAGACTTCTTGCTTGGCGCTGCCCGATAGGGAGGTAGACTTCTTGGTGTATGGAGCGAGTACCAGTCCCGGGCGGCGCGGTTCGGGGGTATTCGTGATTCTCAACGTGTTACTTAGTGGAGTGTATACTCATGAAGCGAATGTGTGTGTTTGCGTGTGTATTGTTGGTAGCCGGGATCGCTGTAGCACAGGAATCGGAAGTAACGCAGGAGCAGGAGACGGTAACGACAGTCTCCGGTGACGTGGACCTTCTGAGCCAGTTGTGGTACCTGGAGGATGCCACCCCGCTAAGTACGGGGCAGGTGGATCTGCGCTTGGGAGTCGGCTGGATGACGGCGTCAGCACCGGCCAACATGGGTGATTCGGATGATGACTTCGTCATAACGCCATCGATAGTGTGGGGAGCGGCGGAAGGCCTGGAGCTCTCGGTTAGTGTGCCCGTCTGGGTCGGTGACAGCGGCGACGTGGGTGCCTTTGATGAAGACATCAACTATGACACGTACGTTGGCTTGCTTTGGCGAATCGCCGAACAGCGCGATTGTAGCGCGTGCGGCCTCGGCCCTGTTCCGGCTTTGGCGCTGTCCGCCACTGCACGCGTCCCGACGGGCTGCGGCTCCAGCGGGGTCGACGGGGAGTTGCGGCTAATCCTCACGAACGAGTATGAGAGTGGCATCCGGTCGCACATCAATGTGTTTGCCATGTGCGTGGACCGCGACGCGGAGGACTTGTTCGACTCTGACGGCGGCTTCGAGGGATGGGGGCGCCTCGACCGAGACTCGCTCGATATACGCGACTTCCAGTATGGGGTTGTCATCGGTCTTGACGGACCACTTTGTGCGGACGGCGCGGTGCGCTGGGTGCTGGACTACATGAACCGTAGCAGCTACTTCAATGGTGCCAGCAGTCTGAACATGCTCGAAGCCGGTTGGGAGTGGGAGATGTCCGATGCGCAGAAGCTCGGCTTGTCGATGCAGATCGGCCTGGATAGCGCCGGCGAGACGCCCAACTTCGGCGCATCCTTGACCTATGCCCATTCGTTGACGTACTGATTCGGCGGGGCGTCGCGGGCATGAACAAATACGACATGCACGGAACCGGACGCAACGAGTCGTAACCTGCCAAGATGAAGTTAAAGAACAGGAGCCCGAGGATTTTGGAACTCGGGCTCTTGTTTTTTGGGATCCGCCGGGCGCGACCATGGCATGCTTACCCGCGCAGCAAGTAAGCAGGTCTTCGCCCGACAAGTGTGTTTAGGCCCAATGAGGCTCGGTGTTCTGACAAGTGTCGAGACGCGGCACCGCTACTTCGTGGATCGGCTATGCGTTGACCTTCCGGTCGTTGCGGTTGCATACGAGCAGACCGGATACACACCAGCCGCTGTCGCCACGGACGATCTGACAACCGAAGAGGCCGAGATCGTCGCTCACCATTTCGCGGAAAGGGCCCGCCAGGAAGAGATCTTCTTTGGTACTCAAAGCGCGTTTGTGATCGATGGTGAAACGTGCGCGGTTCGACATATTGAGCCGGGTGAACTGAACACCGAATCCACGTTGGCGTTCCTCGAATCCGCCGGTGTCGACACTGTGGCAGTCTTCGGCACGAACCTTGTCAAACCTCCGCTGCTTAATCACTGGCCCGGGCGCACGATCAACATGCACCTGGGCCTTTCGCCGTACTACCGGGGGACCGCCACGAATTTCTATCCGCTCTTGAACGAGGAACCGGAATATGTCGGGGCGACGATCCATCTGCTCGATGTCAGCATCGACGGAGGCCCGATCCTGAACCACGCGCGCCCGACGATCACCGCCGACGACATGCCGCACACGATCGGCTGTAAGGCCATCATTGCGGGCGTAGACAAAATGATATCCGTACTCCGCAAACTGGATCGCAACCGTCTTACGCACGTCCCACAGTGGGAAGTGCCAAAGCCTCGATTCTATCTGCGGAAAGACTATCACCCCCGGCAGGTCGTCGAGCTGTACCGAAAGATCGAGGCCGGACTGATTCCGCGCTACGTCAAGCGCGCCGCCAAAGTCGCTGGCAGAGTGCGGCTGGTGTAGCGTGTCGGAGACGGACCGGCGAGTCGGGGTATCCCTCACGTCGGCCCGGTTTGTCCGGAGGCAGGGGTATGGCCGTTCTCTGTGACACATACGAATAATTCGTGTCTTTCCGTAGCGGTCGGCGTCCCCGCCGGCCGTCGTGCGCAATAACGCTTGCCAAAGGAAACGACCTGCGAGGACGCAGGACGCTAAAATCTCAGAGAATTCCTTCTCGGTCCACATGGCAGTGGATGGTATGGTACGAGAATCCTTTCTCGCACCAGCGGACGCTGAATTCGATTGGCGGGCGCGGGGATCTACCGTTGAGGACTTGATCGGGGCATAGGGGGGCTTATAATTGCTGAAGCCTTGAGTCTGAAGGGGATGTCTCGCGCGGTGGATCGCCCCTTCATGCAAGGTGGTACGCGTGCAAACCGCAGAAAGGAACCAACGGCTGTGGCTGACGTGACGGCGGATACGGTTGTGTTTACCGAACGGTACCATTTCCTGATTCGACGGCTTCACTCCCTCTCGGGCATCATCCCGGTGGGAGTATTTCTTTGCATTCACCTTTCGGTGAACGCCTCGATCATGACGGGGCCGAGGTCCTTCCAGTTTGCCGTCGATCAGATTCACAAACTTAATAATATGGGCATCCTCAAGGCGGTGGAGGTGTTGTTCATACTGATACCAATCGTCTTCCACGCCATTGTCGGAGTCGTCATCTGGCTTACGAGCGAGCCCAACATGATGAGGTACCGGTACGGTGCAAACATCCGCTACACGTTCCAACGGTGGGCGGGTCTTATCACGATCGCGTTCATCCTGGTTCACATGTGGCACGTGCACTGGATTATCCCCGGCGGCGTCGAGTTCGATGCACATGCGGCCGCTGAGACTACGATCGGCGCGATGAATCGGTGGTGGGCTGCTCCGGTGTACGCGATCGGTGTTCTCTGCGCCGTGTACCATCTGGCCAACGGTGTCTGGACGTTCCTGATCACCTGGGGTATCACGATCGGTCCCGAATCTCAAAGGCGGAGCGGTTACGTCTGCGCCGTCATCGGTGTCGTGCTGGGGCTGTTCGGGATGGGCTCGTTGATTACGCTCAAGACGATGGACGACTCAATGCTGACACCGGCGGCGGAGGTGGAGGGCCATACGGCAGGCTTGGTCGACGGATCGAACCCGTACGTGTAACGTCGGCGTCGGCACCCGGTGGGGTTTCAACCATACGACGATCTTCCAGGAAACTCTTTCCATGGCAACGAAACCGAGAGTAATCGTAATCGGCGGCGGATTGGGAGGCCTGTGGGCCACGATGCGCGTCGTTGAGCGAGGCTTCCATGTGGATCTCTTCTCGTTGTTTCCAGTCAAGCGGTCGCACTCGTGCTGCGCCCAGGGCGGAATCAACGCGGTGCTCGATGTGAAGGGTCAGAATGACTCGATCTGGCATCACATCGTAGACACGATCAAGGGCGGGGACTACCTGGCCAATCAACCGCCTATTAAGAACCTGTGCGAACAGGCGCCCGGAGTCATCCGCACCTACGACCGCATGGGTGTGACGTTCAGCCGGACGCCCGAAGGGATCATGGACCAGCGTCTTTTCGGCGGTGTGAAGAACCGCCGGACGGCGTTTGCCGGCGCGACCACGGGGCAGCAGCTCCTTTATTCCTCCGATGAGCAGGTTCGCAGCCACGAGGCGAACGGCATGGTCACCAAGTATGAGTGCTGGGATTTCCTATCCTTGGTGCTCGACAACCAGGGGATCTGCCGGGGGGTAACGGCCATGGACTTGAGCAACATGCAAGTTCGGGCGTTCCGCGCCGACGCGGTGATTGTGGCTACGGGCGGTCTGGCCCTTATCTACGGGCGATCGACAATGTCCACCAACTCCACCGGCGCCCCGGCGGCCCGCGTTTACCAGCAGGGCGCCAAGTTCGCCAACGGTGAGTTCATCCAGTTTCATCCTACTGGCATGCCGGGGCACGATAAGAACAGGCTCATGTCCGAAGCCTGCCGTGGCGAGGGTGGGCGTATCTGGGTCCCGCGTAAGGAGGGAGATACACGCGATCCGCTGGAGATTCCCGAAGACGAGCGTTTCTACTTCCTAGAGGAGTGGTACCCGGCCTACGGCAACACCGTGCCGCGGGATGTGGCTTCCCGAGCGATCTGTCGCGTTGTCCGCCACATGGGGCTGGGCCTGGGCGGTAAAGACCTTGTGTACTTGGACCTGACCCACCTGCCGCGGGAGTTCCTGGAAACCAGGCTCGGCGGCATTTTGGATATGTATCGAACGTTCTTTGGCGAAGACCCCTGCGAGCGCCCGATGCAGATCTTCCCCGCCACGCACTATTCGATGGGCGGCCTGTGGGTCAACTACGAGAAGGACGAGCAAACCGGCGGAATGGCCCGAATCCATCCCAAGAATCACGCCACGAGCATCCCCGGCCTGTACGCTGCTGGAGAATGTGACTTCGCCTACCACGGCGCAAACCGTCTGGGAGCCAACTCGCTGCTGAGCGCCTCGTTCAGCGGCCAGATTGCCGGCGACGCCGCAGTCGCCTATGTCAAAGGACTGGCAAAGGGTAACGGAGAACTACCCGAGAACGCCTACGAGGCCGAGCGTGAGCGTCAGGAACAGATCAATCAGGCGATCATATCTTCTAACAGCGGCGAGAACCCCTTTGCCCTTCACCGCGAACTGGGCGATCTCATGCGAGAGGACGTGTTCGTGGAGCGAAGCAACGAGGGGCTGGACAAGGCGCTCGACGGCATCGGCAAGCTCAAGGAGCGTGCTCGTAGAATCTCGCTCGATGACACCGGGAACTGGGCCAATCAATCCCTTTCTTGGGCACGCCAGGTTCAGGACATGATCGTGCTCGCGGAAGTAATCGCCAAAGGCGCCCGACTGCGTGACGAATGCCGGGGCTCGCACTACAAGGCCGAATTCGAGCTGAAAATCCCCGAAGGCAAGTTCGAAGGCGATCCGGAGTACGAGGAGTACAAAGCCAAATGGAAGGCCAACAACGAGAAGTGGCTCAAACACACGATTGCCACGCATTCGAAGGACGGGCCGCAGATCGAGTATAAGCCGGTGGACCTGTCCGTTCTTCCGCCGGAGAAACCGAGAGACTACCGCTAGGTTCGGGAGTGAAGGAAACGCAGTCGATGAGCAAAGAGATCCATTTCAAGATAAAGCGGCAGGACGGTCCCAACGCCACGGCGTACTGGGAAGAGTTCAAAATGCCCTACTCTTCCGGAC
The DNA here is from genome assembly GCA_964548955.1 of uncultured Phycisphaeraceae bacterium. Taxonomy (GTDB): domain Bacteria; phylum Planctomycetota; class Phycisphaerae; order UBA1845; family UBA1845. The sequence goes on along the minus strand of CAZJTP010000007.1, from coordinate 34,434 downwards.
ACAATGTCGTATCGTCGTTAATGTACCTGCGCGAGCATCCCGTCAACATACACGGCAAGAAGGTCAGACCCGTGGTGTGGGAAAGCAACTGCATGGAGGAGGTTTGCGGGGCCTGCTCGATGCTCATAAATAACGTGCCCCGACAGGCATGCGCCGCCCTGATCGACGAACTGGAACAACCGATAGTCCTCGAGCCGCTGAGCAAGTTTCCGTTGATCCGCGACCTGATGGTGGACCGGTCGAAGATGTTCAACGCTCTGCTAAAGGTCAAAGCTTGGGTGCCGATGGACGGATCGTGGGACATCCACCGTCACGCGCCGCTGATCTCGTCGGGCAAGCAATCGATCCGCTATCTCTTCTCGCGGTGCATGACATGTGGATGCTGCATGGAGGCCTGCCCGCAATTCCGCATAGATTCAAAGTTCATCGGGCCGGCGACCCTGGGCCAGGTGGATTTACATAACTCGCATCCCACGGGCGAGTACGCGAAGGATGATCGGCTCCACGCGATCATGGGCGACGGCGGTATCACGGACTGCGGCAACGCTCAGAACTGCATCCAGGTTTGCCCCAAGGACATCCCTCTGACCGACGCGATTGCAAGGCTCGGGCGGCAGACGACAGCCCAGTGGTTCCGCGACATGTTCGTGAGGTAGGTTTGCACATTCCCGGATTCACTGCGTAACGCCGTTGCGAGGTCTGGCCTGGCAGATCACTTCCGCCCCGTCGCTTGTGCTCCGGGCTCGGTTCAAGTGACAATCGAGTGATCCTATTGCCAATTCAGAGTGGCGGCACACATTCCGGCAGGTCTTGCCGCTTCCGCACGTTGGCGATAAGCTTTGCTCCTCTTGGTAGGGTCTGACGGCAGCAAGCGGGGCTACTGTCAGCGAGGCAACGAGAGACCCCGTTGTGAGAGACTCCGATGAAACGACAAAGCACAATGTTGGGATGGATGAACATCATCTTGGTCAGTGTCCTTATGTCGCCTCTTTTGAGCGGATGCGCCGAATGGCGCGTGGGACCCACCGCCGAGGGCGCCAAAACCGCAAAGGTCGGCGAGGCTGAAAAAGTCCCTGAGCGCAGCGAAATCGACACGAAGTATCGCTGGGCGACGGAGAACATCTTCGCCAGCGTGAGAGAGTGGGAGGAGGAATTTGCAGAGGTCGAGAAACTGATGGGCCAACTGGCAAAGTATAAGGGTACGTTGGCCCAGGGGCCCGATCAGCTCTATCGGTTCCTCCAGGAGAGAGACAGTACCGAGCCGCAGCTGTCACGCGTGTATGTCTATTCGTCGTTGCTGTCGGATCAGGACACGCGAGACGGCAAGCACCAGGCGATGAAGACGCGGGCTCGATCGCTGGCGATCAAGTACGGACAGCTCATGTCCTGGGCGGAGCCGGAGTTGACCGCGATGCCATTCGAGCAACTCGACTCGTGGATGCGGGAGAAACCCGAGCTGGAGCTGTACCGACAGGCGCTCGACAACCTGTTCCGACAGAAGAAGTACATCCTCTCGCCAAGAGAGGAGGAGTTGATGGCAATGGCCGGTGAAGTGCGCAGCACACCCGGCAGCGCGTACAACATGTTTGCCAGTGCTGACACGGTGTTCCCCGTGATTATCGACGAGGAGGGCCGGACGAGGGAAATCGATGAACAAGCGTTCTACAAATACATGCGTTCTCCGGACCGGCGTGTGCGAAAGGACGTCTATGACGCGATCGTGGGAACCTTCTCCAAACACCGAAACACGACGGCCGCCCTGCTCAATGGTGCGGTTCAAAGCCACATTCTCACCGTCAAGGCACGAGGGTATGACAGTTGCCTGGCCGCTGCCCTGCATGGGGGTAACATTCCGGTCGCGGTCTACAACAACCTGATCCACACGGTCAACGACAACCTGCCCCTGCTGCACCGATATCAGGAGATCCGCAAGCGCGTTTTGGACCTTCGGGACGGCGTCCACGCATATGATTTGTTTGCGCCGTTCATCACACCGCAGAACATCGAGTATACATACGAAGAGTCTGTAGACACGATCCTGACCGCGCTGAAGCCCCTCGGCAACGAGTACCTCACGCACATGAAGAAGGGTTTCGACTCACGATGGGTCGATGTCTTTCCCAACAAAGGCAAGCGAAGCGGAGCTTATTCGAGCGGCACGTTCCTGACGCAGCCTTACGTCCTTCTGAACTTCCACGGCTCGTATGAGGACATGTCGACGCTGGCCCACGAGATGGGACACTCGATGCATTCGTTCAACTCGCGCGGCACCCAGCCGTACGTCTACGCCGACTACGACATATTCTGCGCGGAGGTGGCGTCGACGTGCAACGAGATCCTCCTGCAGAACTATGTCCTGGCACACACCAAGGATCCCAAGAAAAAGCTGTACCTTCTGGGCGAGTTCCTGGAGAGTATTCGAGGAACGGTGTTCCGCCAGACGATGTTCAGCGAGTTCGAGCAGAAAATCCACGAGATGGCCGAGGCGGGCGAGCCTCTCACCGCCGATTCGATGGGCGCTGCGTACGGCAAGATCATGAGGAAGTATTACGGCCCGCACTACACGCATGACGACCTGGTCAACGACTACTGGATCCGAATCCCGCACTTCTACTACAACTTCTACGTCTACAAGTACGCCACGAGCTACTGCGCGGCGTCCGACATCGCCAACCGGATAATGGCAGGCGAACCGGGGGCGCGGGAGGCGTATCTGTCGTTCCTGAAGGGTGGGAGCAGTAAGTACCCCATCGACCTACTCAAGATGGCCCGCGTGGACATGACCTCGCCGGAGCCTATTGGGAACGGAATGAAGCTGTTTGAGAACCTGCTCGATCAGACGGAGGAGTTGTTAGCGGAGCTCGGAATGACAAAGTAGTGTCGCGGCAACATGCCCGCGTTACGGCTCGCTGAGACTCGGGCATGGTACCTGCAACACCCGACCTTGCTTGGGGACAGGTGCAGCCGGATAATCTCAAACTGACCAGCTTTTCAGCAATAAATCTGAAAGTGTAGCGAGCCGCGGACTCAATGCCCGCGCGGACGCCCGGCTGCCTGATCAACGTCATTGGGGCTCGAATCACCGGGCAGGCTTCAAGTGTGCGGCTCGCCCGGGCGAAACCGGTCTGTTTGAGTACAGGAAGGAAGCGTATCGTTAGGCGATGAAAGGGAATCTCATGAAAGGTGACATGGTGTTTAGACGGTGGATGTTTCTGCTGGGTATGGCGGCGGTGTGGACGGTGCCGGCGTGGACGGTGCCGGTGCTGGGTGGCCCGCCTCGACCGGCAACCGACGAGCAGATTAAGGAGATGATCGCGGGCGCAGGCGAGGCGAAGGACTATGACGAGGCAGCATTGGTCTATGTGCTGGACGAGGCGGATGTGTTCGTCCAGGACAGTGGGCTGGCGACGACGAAGGCCTGTCGGGTGATCAAAATCCTGACCGATGCCGGCGTTCGGTCGCAATCGGTCCTGCAGTGGGAATTCGATCCTGACACGTACCGGGTGACCATAAAGGGCGTTCGCATCCATCGCAAGGACGGTGCCATCGAGGACGTCGACCTTGGCTCACTAGTTACCCAGCCGGCACGGCAGTACATGATCTTCTGGGGTAATAAGCAGCACGTGCTACCGGTCCCGCGCCTTTACATCGGCGATACGTTGGAGATCCGGACAAGCAAGATCGGTTTCAACATCGCGTATCTTACTGACAGTGGTTCCGGTTCGGGGGATTCCGGCGGTGGTGCGGACGGCGAGGAATTGATCCCGCCGATACCGGGCCATTGGCATGAGGCTACGCTTTTCCAGACGAGCCATCCGATCCTTAAGAAACGCTACTCCGTTCACATGCCCAAGGACAAGCCCGTCCAATACGAGGTGTACAACGGCGCGTTGAAATCCTCCCTGTGGTTCGACGATGACTACCACGTGTATACCTGGGAGGCGGAGGATGTCCCGGCCGTTAAGCACGAGCCACGGATGGTCGCCCTTGACGACTGTGTACCGAAGCTGGTGATGGCCACGCTCGAAAGCTGGATGGACAAGTCGCGGTGGTTTTATGAGGTCAACGAGCCTCAATTCGGCTGGGACGACGCGATTGAGGCGAAGGTCCGCGAGATCACGGCCGGCTTGAAGACGGAGGAGGAGAAGATCGTCGCGTGCACGCACTGGGTGGCGGACTACATCCGCTATTACGGTACGAAGCAGAGCGGACCGCGCGAAGGGTACATTCTGCACGACAGCAGGAACACATTCCGCGATCGAGGCGGGGTGTGCAAGGACAAGGCCGGGATGCTGGTCACGATGCTTCGAGTGCTTGGGCACGAGGTGTACCCGGCTCTGACGATGGCCGGCTCGCGCGTCGAGACGATCCCCGCCGACCAGTTCAACCACACCATCACGGTGATGCGCAATGAGGATGGCAGCTTCCGCGTTCTAGATCCGACCTGGGTGCCGCTGTTCCGCGACGTGTGGTCGAGCTTCGAGGATCTGCAGCACATAGTCTACGGCACACCGGAAGGACAGGACCTGACGGTCTCCCCACACTATGAGCCCGAATACAACATGCGATCCGTTCGAAGCGAGGGTGAGATTCTTCCGAACGGTACGCTGTCGACGCGGATCACGATGGACCTGCACGGGGCGGCGGACAATCGTCTGCGACGGGCGGCAAACGGCATTCCGGATCCCGAGAAGCTTGCGGCGTTCGAGGAGGCGCTGAACATCGCCCCCAGCGCCCGCATCGAAGAGCTGGACTTCATCGATCCGTATGATTACTCGCAAGACGGATATGTTCATATGAAAGTGTCGGCGGAGGGCTACGCCGCGAGTGGGGAAGGCGTGCACATGTTCCGCCTGCCGCTCATGCGTCACCCGCTCAACCGTTTCTTCCGGGCGAGCTTCCTTGAGCCGGCGCGGGCAAAGGAATCCAAATTCGCCAAACGGTTTTGGGCAACCCGGTTGGTGCGGTATGAAGAAACCCTCAAGCTCCCTGACGGGTGGAAGGTTGTTCATGTTCCTGAGCCCAAGACGTTGGATTCCGGATCGGCCGCGCTGTCATTTGAGGCTACGCCTGGTGACGGCCAACTGACCTACCACTTTGAGTTCAGGCTAAAGAATGCCATTGTTCCAGCAGAAGGCTATCCCGGATACAAGAAGGCCGTAGACGCGATGAACGAGCTGCAAGACGAGTGGATCGTATACGAAACCGGTGGAGGAGATGCCGTAGCGGCGAAACACGCCAGCGCAGCCGGCACGGGCCGGGAAGGAGGAACACGATGAATAGCCATAAGACCGTAAACATTCATGCGTTGCGTCTCATCTTCACCGGCGTGATGTTGGCACTGACGACCTCGCTGGCCTGCCAGGCGCCGGCCGTTGGGGCTCAGCCGATGGGCAGCGGCACAACACCCGATCTGCGCATCGGCGCCGCTCAGTTTCCCGGCGATGACGCCATCATTCTGCGGTGGGAACAGCATTGGGCGGTGGATCGAGACGGTACGGTTCACCGCCGGGACCATCAGTGGGTCAAGCTGCAGAACTCCCGTCCGATTCGCCGTTATGGCGACCTTCGCATCGACTTCGTCAACGAGCGGGATGAGCTGATCATCCACACCGCCCAAACCCACCTGCCCAGCGGCGAGATCCTGCCAGTGCCGGATTACTCCTTCAACATCGCCGGGCCTAACGATCTTGCAGGCTGGCCTCAGTACGCTGACTGGCAGCAGCAGATCGTCTCATTCAGCGGCATCGAAGACAACGCCGTGCTCGAACTGGACTATGAAATCGTAACACCGCCCGGCACCTTGCCGTGGATTGAGGCCGACCTCCAGCTTCACGACGGTCACTATCCGACGATCGAGCGTGTCGTGTCCGTGACGCTGCCGAAAGGAACGGCCTGCCATTATCAGGTCGACAGGACGGATCCGGCGCATAGCCGCTTCGATGAGTCGTCGTCGAACGGAGCGGTTACCTACCGCTGGAGCTTCAAGAAGCTCGCCGCAGCGCGCAGAGAGTCACAGTCACTGCTTTGGCAGCAGCGGTGCGGTCGATTGCGGTTTACAACTGCGCCGGACACATTGGCGTGGGTTTCGATGATGCTGGATCGGATCGACCGGGCGGGACAGCCCGACGATGCCATCGATAAGTTGGCGGAATACACAGTTAAGGACGAAACCACGGCAATCCAGCAGATCCGCAAGATTGCAGAGAAGATTCACGATTCGTTCAACTTCATCAACTCGTCCAAGGCGATGCAATCGCTGAGCTGCCGGAGTGGGGCGGACGTGTTTCAAGCGAATTACGGCAATCCGCTCGAGTCGGCCGCATTGTGCCTGGCCATGATCCGGGCACTGGGGATGTCCGCATCGCCTGCGGTCGGCGTTAAGGCACAATCATGGGATGAATCGGACACCGTGCCGCCGACGGAATCCACATTCGCCGGCGCGGTTATCGTGGTTGATCTGCCGGACGGTCCCGTCTACGTCCATCCGCAAGATGGTGTATTTAAGAACCCCGGTAGCTGGGGGCGGCACTGGCTGCTCAGCAAAGATGACTCCGGCACGCTCCAGCGAACGTATGTTTACGCCCGCGGTGAGCAAGAGCCCGGCGAGCTGCACATAGCGGGTAAGGTGACCGTCGACAGCGGCGGTGAGGCGACCGGCGAGTTACGGTTCCGCGCGACCGGAGGATTCTTCGATCCAGCCAGGCTGGAGACGGCCGATGCGCAGAAGGCATTGGTGAAGAACTTCGTGGGGCGCGTGCTGAGCGACTTCGACGTTCCAGGTCACTCGGTTGTCACACTATCGGATGAGACATTCAAGGCGACGGCCAGCGTATCTTCGAACGGGGCGCTCAAGAGCTTCGGGAAGCTCCGTATGCTTCGGCTTGGCGAGGGTCCGGCATTCCTGACCGATGTTCCGATGCCGCTTGCAGTTTCCAAGAGGCAGACCGATGTTCAACTGGCAAGCCGGTTTCGGGAGACCGTAGACCTTACCATCGAGTTGCCACAGGGATGGGCATCATCCGTGGTTCCGGCCGCTCTGAACACAGTGCAAGGTGGCTGGGGTTCGGTTGCGCAGACAATTGATGTCAGCGGCAGAACCATTCGGCTGCGCCGCGATATCAGTGTCACAACCGAGACAGTAACACCCGGTGATTTCGACGCACTGCGCAAGACCGTTAACAACCTGAGAGCCAATAAAAGTCTGCTTGTCGTGTTCAGTAAACCATCGGTGTCAGACAACGAGTCGTGATGGTGGCGCGGTCAGAGCGAGATTGCCACTGCACTGAGTAACCTGGCGCGGGTCCGGGGCGCGATGAGTCAGCCCCTGCATTCCCGTTCTACATACTGGAGGAGTCCTGTCGATGTCCAACGGGACCGAAGAGCAAAAGCACAAGAGCCCACTCCGCGAGATCGCCCAGCCGTTTGTCGATCTGATCCACGCGCCGCGAGCCCTGTGGGGTATCAACCTCGCGTACCTGATCGAGGGAATGGTCTACTTCGGGATGCTCAATTACCTGCACATGTTCTTCAACGAGTATGTGCATCTCAATGACGTCTATGCCAACATGATGGTCGGCACGCTGACGGCGGGTATCACGTTGGGCATGTTCTGCCTGGGCTTCGTTGCTGACAAGTGGGGGGTGCGCTTCGCACTCATGCTGGCGTTCACCCTGATGTTCTGCGGAAGGACCGTGCTGGCGCTAGGGCCGACGATCGGGCTTCCTTCGGATGGCCTGGGGTCCGCTCTCCACATCGTCTCAATGGCAGGTATCGTCATCATCGTGACCGGGTACGGCATGTACCAACCTGGAGCCTATGCAGCCGTGAGGCAGTTCACCACGGCGAAGACAGCCTCGATGGGGTTCGCGATGCTATACGCAATCATGAACCTGGGCATCGTGCTTACCGCCCCCTTCGGTCTGGTGCGAAACACCGTCGGCATTTCAGGTGCCTACTGGGTCTTCGTGTGTTTCACCCTCCTGGCACTTGTTCTCACGGCGACGATCCTATCGCAGCGGACTGTGGAGCAAGGCATAGCTAGAGCCAAGGCCGAGCGGGAGGCGGAGAAGGGAACGAGGGAAGACCAGTCCGCGGAAGGGAACGGAGTAGACGCCGATCCTTCGGCCGATTCCGGAACGACGGCGGTTGACACCGCAAGTAAGAAGAAGACGATTCCGGTGCACTTATGGCTATCCGCCCTGTTGGGCGTGGCGTGTGTCTACTTCATCCCGGAGCCCTGGAACTACCGCATATGGGGTGGACTTGCAGCCCTCGTGATTCTCTTCGCGTTCTTCCATGGCATGCTCCAAACTCGTTGGACGGGCGCTGTCTTGCATTGGCTTGCGATACATCCGCTGGCCAATGGCAAGTTCTTCTTCTTCATCTTCTGCCTCATTCCGGTGCAGACGCTGTTCGCTCACAACTGGCTCACCCTGCCGATGTATGTCGAGCGGGCATACGCGGAAGGCTGGCCGGGGATCAGCAAATACTTCGAGTTCGCGCTTGCCATCAACCCGGCTCTTGTTTTCCTCTTCGTTCCAATCGTCACTGCGCTGAGCTACAAGAGGAAAGTCTACAACATGATGATCTTGGGTACGTTCGTAATGGCCGCCCCGACTTTTCTACTGGCACTTGGTCCGTCTCCTCTGACACTCGGCTCCTATATCCTCATCATGACTCTCGGCGAATCTATGTGGCAGCCGCGCTTCCTGCAGTATGCAGCGGAAATCGCGCCGGAGGGCCGTACGGGCATTTACATGGGTGTCGCCCAATTCCCGTGGTTTCTCACGAAAATGATCGTGCCCCTTTACGGTGGGTGGTTCCTTCAAACCTACTGCCCCCAGGAGGGCGAAATCAACACCGAGACCATGTGGCTCATCTACGCGTTCATCGCGATGTCTTCGACCGTGATGCTGATTCTGGCCAAGCCATGGGTGGGGAAGGATTTCAAGACCAAGGCTGATTAAGAGTCTATCTCAAAAAGTGTGGCACGGGTTTGCATCCCGCGTATTTCACCGGTTGGAAACCGGTGCCACAGGGATTAATAGGATAGGCTCGAAGAGAGAAAGACGGCGGTGAGGGGCGCTCATAGCCTAACGGGGATTCTCTATGTCATTGGATCAGCAGACTGACACGCAGAGCATCTCCTCCGAAGCTGCCAGCAAGCGTGCCTTCGGTCGCGCGTACTGGATGCTCAACTCCACCGAGATGTTCGAGCGGCTGGCATATTTCGGTATCCGCGCCGTCGTTCCCATCTATATCATGCAGGCCACTGAACCGGGCGGCCTTCATCTGACGGCACAGCACAAAGGCTGGATCTATGCGTGGTGGGCGGTGTTTCAGTCATTCCTTCCCATGATCACCGGCGGTTTCGCCGATCGCTACGGCTACAAACGCATTCTTGTTTTCGCCATCAGCATGAACGTCATGGGCTACGTGGTGATGGCATACCTGCACAGCTATTACGGTTTCTTTGCCGGTATTCTGATCCTGGCTACGGGCACGGCGTTCTTCAAACCCGCTCTCCAAGGCTCCTTGGCCCAAAACCTAACCAAGGAAAACTCGTCGGTTGGATGGGGCATCTTCTATTGGGTTGTGAACATCGGTGCGTTTGGCGCGCCGTTCATGGCAACGATCATCCTCGGCAAACCCCACAGCGCCGAAGGATGGCGGAACCTGTTTCTTGCGTCGGCCGTCTATACCTGCTTCAACCTGTTGCTGCTGTTGACATTCAAGGATGTTCCATCGGGTGCGTCGAAGACCGATAGTCCTCTTCAAGTCCTGTGGCGAACGTTGCGGAATATCTTTGAGCCTCGTTTGATTGCGTGGCTGCTGATCATGTCATGCTTCTGGCTGATGATGTATCAGCTCTGGGATCTGCATCCGAACTTCATCGAGGACTGGGTTGACAGCTCGATGGTCGCAGCCCATATGCCGTTCGAGGCTTGGCAGGAGTACGGTGATCGCGGCCTGATTCGCGTACCGCAGCAGATTCTTCTGAACCTCAACGCCGGCCTGATTATTCTCCTGATCCTACCGATCTCGTGGCTGGTGCGGAAGATGCGCACACTCAGTTCCATGCTCATCGGTATGAGCGTGGCCACCACCGGCGTTCTTGTGGCGGGGCTGACGGGTAACGGTTGGATTCTGCTGCTCGGTATCGTGTTCTTCTCGCTGGGGGAGATGCTGACCGGTCCGAAGAAGAACGAATACCTCGGCTTGATCGCACCCAAGGGGAAGAAGGGGCTCTATCTGGGATATGTGAACATTCCAATTGGCGTGGGTGTCGGGATCGGTTCGTGGATCGCGGGACATGTGTATGACAACTACGGCGAGAAGGCGTCACTGGCGCTCAAGCACCTCGGCACTAATACGCAGTTGGTGGCTCGCGCGGCTCAGGCGGCGGATTGGAGTGATTCGCTGGAGCTCATTCCGGGTCTTCTGGGGATTAACCGCAGTCGCGCGTTTGACCTTTCGTGTGAGGAGCTCAGACAAGATCATGACACTGCCGCCGCGACTCTCCGTGAGGCCTTTCGTTATGACCGTGGACAGGTCACGAATCTCGGCCTTCAATACCTGGCCCTTCATCCTGAGTTCAAGGAGAAGGCAACTGCCGGATTGACGGCGCTGCTGGTCTACGACGAGAACGCCGGGCGGGCAACGGACATAACGGAGAAGTTTTCAAAGGGTGAGTCGACGATCGATCAGATCGGCGTCGCACGTTTTGTCGATCTGCTTCCGAAAGCGCTCGGGATCAAGAGACTGCAGGTGTCTGAGATTCTCCGTGACCTGATCAACCGGGACATCGCACCCATCGAGAAGAACAATGATACGGCCATCATTGGACTACTATGGGAGCGCTTTGGCCATGATCCCGAGATCCTTAACAACCTGGCCCTGGAATACCTGGCTCAGGGTACACAGAGGATGCATCGAGCCGTGGCGTTGATGACATTCGACGATCCCGTGAGGGACATCGAGGAACGGCTTGGCATTGGTCGAACAAAATCGTTCGCCGCGCTGAGCGCAGCCATGGGCGCTGATGACGCAGCAACGGAAGCGGCGTTGAGCAGGTTCCAGGTCCCCTCGGGCGACGCGGACGACCGTGCGTATGTCTATCTGATGAGGCAACCGCACCACCGCTTCATCGCCGTTGCGCGGAAGGATTGGAGGAAGGACATGGGCCTGCTTCAGCAGATCGTTGAATCAGACCCGGCCGTGACAAACATCGTGCTGGCCGGAATCGACAAGGTGCCGTGGTACGGCCGCCTGTTCGTGTGGGGGCGTGATCTGCTTGGCGGCGCCCAACGTGAGCCGAAGACTCTTGTCGAACGACTCGCGACCAAGCAGGACCTCATTCAGAAAGCGTTAGCCGAGAAAGATTGGACAAAGTCACCCGGCAAGGCGGCACGGTTGCTCGGCTTGAGTCCATTCGAAGCACGAGCGTTGGTTGCTGCTGAGGTAAATCAGTCATCGGTAACTGCCACGCGCACGTTGTGGGACAACTATCACCCACAGTACAAGGTATGGATTCCGTTCGCCGCAATCGGTGTCTTGGCCACCATTGCCCTGGGCATCTTCGGCCAACTGGCCAAGCGGTGGAAGGATATGAATGCGTAGTCGGCCGGCGCGCCGGTGGTCCGCTGAAACAATCCGGCCCCTTCTCGCGACATGGGCTCGTCACGAAAAGGGGCCGGTTCTTGTTCGTCTAACGTATGAAATCGGCTTATCAGTTGCTGTTCTCAGCCGGCCTTCTTGCTCTTGTCCGGATACTGCGGCCGAGGAGGCAACTCCATCGGATCCTCTTTGAGCCGTTTCAGAATGTACTCGACGCCGGCTTCCAGTTGAGTATCTTTGCCGCGGAGAACGTCCCCCGGCATGTTCTGCACCTCGATATCCGGGACAATGCCGTGCCCCTCGATCACCCACTCACCGTTCAACCCGGCTGAGCCGAACTGAGGTGGAGTAGTTACCCCGCCGTCGGCAAGAGGCTGGTGCAGCTCGATGCCCACGGCCCCACCCCAGGTCCGCATACCGAGCACAGGCGCTAGCTTTTTGGTTTGGATTCTGTCGGAGAAACCCTCACCATCCGAGCCGGTGTCTTCATTCACCAGAACGACCATATGGCCGTGGAATACACGCTCGGGGTCGGCGAGGACTTTGCCCTCGCGCGGTAGGGTGAGACCGCAGAGCGTGCGCTCCATACGGTCCACGATCATGGCCGATGTGAAACCTCCGCCATTGTAGCGGACGTCGATGACGAACCCCTTCTTGTAGTGGTAGGGGAAGAACACCTTTGCGAACTCAATGAGGCCTTGCTGGCCCATATTGGGAATGTGTAGATATCCGACATTCCCATTGGTGGCCTCATCCACGAATGCTCGATTCTTATCGACCCACTCGCGGTATCGGATGGCCCTTTCGCTCCGTAGCGTCTTGACCCGGTGCGTCTTGGCTCCGTCGGGGGTCGGTTCACTGTTGTAGGTCAACGTAACCACTTTATCCCCCTTGTTCTGTAGCAGGCAGGAGATGTTATCGCTGGTTCTGATCGGCTCCCCATCGATCGCGATCAGATAATCGCCCGTCTTAATCGGGCATCCGACTTCCGCGAGCGGTGATCGCTCGCCATCGTCCCACGGCGTTCCCGGGATGATGTGGCTGATGCGGTAGTAGTCGGCGCCGGGCTGGACCGTAAGGTCGATCCCAAGCAGTCCCGTCGACACGCGCCTGGCATTACGTTGGACATCTCCACCTCCAACGTATGTATGACCGGCGTTGAGCTCACCGATCATCTCACCGATCAAGTAGTTCAGATCGCTGCGATTGCCGCAGTACGGCACGAACCTGCGGTACTTCTCACCCATTGCCAACCAGTCCACGCCGTGCATAGCCGGATCGTAGAACCAGTCGCGCTGGACGCGCCATGCTTCGTTGAAGATCTGGAGGAATTCCTCGCTACGGGTAACCTTGATGCGCACGCCGTCGAGGTCGACTTTGCCGTCGCCGACCTTGGCCTTCTTGCCAGCATCAACGACGCCGTACTTGCTGCCCGCACGGTAGACCAGCTTTTTTCCATCAGCCGAGAGATGGTAGTTCGCGATCCCACCGAGAACCTCTTCTGTCTCCTCATCTTCGAGGTTATAACTGTAGAGGTTGAGCTTGCCGCCGGTTGTGTCGGTGACAGTCTGATACTTTTCAAACTCCGGTTCGTCCTTCTTGAGATAGAGGAATCCCTTCTTAGTCGCCTCTAAACGGAAGTAGTTATTCGGCGAGACGCCCTCCGCCGCCACAATGCGCCGCTCGAGCCCAGCAATGTCGATCTGGATATCCTTGATAGCGTCGTCTTTCTTCTCCTCGTCACCCTTTTCTTTGGGCTCCTCTTTGTCCTTTGCTTCCTCACCCTCTTCGGATGTGGACTCTTTGTCCTCGTCTTTGACTTCCTCCACGGAGTCTTTGGGAGCGAACGGCGAAAGCTCACCATCCTTCAGGATCACCGCGAACGGCTTGCACATGTCGAGGAAAATGTGGTTCTGATCGACGAAGCCCATAATCGGGACGAAGTGGCGGTTCGACAGGAAGTACAGGTAGCGACCTTCCGGATCGAATGACGGACTCCAGTCCGTGTAAGTCTGGTCAGTCACCCTATGCACCTTCTTATCCGTCAGCAAATACAGAAAGACAGACTCATTGAGGCTCTGCTCCATTTTGCTATACGCGACCCATTTACTATCCGGCGACCACACGTAGTCCTGGATACCCCAGCGTTCCCAGGCATCGTCGTAGTCCCCCTGATCGATAACGGTAATCTCGCCGGATTCCGCGTTGGTCAGGTTTAGACGCATGAACTTATCCGAGAAGAGCAGCCACTTGCTGTCCGGCGACCAGACCAGTTGCATCCGAAAGCCCAGACCGCCGCGAGTGAGCTGCCGCCATTCGTTCTCGCCCTTCTGGTCAACGACGTACACCTCTTCTTCGCCGGTCTTGTCTGAGACAAACGCGATCCATTTACCGTCGGGTGACCAGGCCGCGTTCTTCTCGCGCGACCCGCTGCTCTTGGTCAGGTTGATCGGCTCACCATCCTCGACCGGGAGGTTGAGGATTTCACCACGGGCCTCGAGCAGCATGCGTTTCCCGCTGGGCGACAGGCCGAACGATCCTGTGCTCGGCGAGACTTCGATGAACTCCGGCCTCATCCGCACCAGATCACTGGGGATGTTGACCGGCACAAGCCGCGTTTTGCCGGTCTTCAGATCCAACAAATGGAGCGATTCGCCATATTGGTAGACGATCTGATCCGGGCCGATCGAGGGATACTTGACGTCGTAATCCTTGTACGAAGTCATCGGTGTGACTCGCCCGGTGCCCAGGTCGTGCTTGTAGATATTGAGGGTGCCGAACTTGCGGTCGGAGTTAAAGTAGATCGCCTTGCCTCGCCACATCGGGAAGTTGTCGCTGCCGGACCAATCCGTGATCTTGTGGAAATCGCCCTTCTCCAGGCTACCGAGCCAGATGTCCTGAGCGGTGCCGCCTTTGTGACGCTTCCAGGTCCGGGACTCACGGCTGATGCGGTTGTATGCGATCTGTTTGGCGTCCGGCGACAGCGCAGTCAGTCCGGCGCGATCGACGGGCAGCTTCACCGGCATGCCGCCGTCGATCGACACCTTGTAGATCATCTCCGCGCGCGTCGGAAATTCGCGCCGCGAACGGAACAAAACGTGCTTGCCGTCGGGAAACCACCCGAGGACACGATCGTAACCCGGGTGATACGTCAAACGATGGGGTACGCCGCCCCGGGCGTCCATGACGTACACGTCCGTGCCACCGTCATATTGGGCGGTGAAGGCGATCTTTGTTCCGTCGGGTGAAAACTTCGCCCACACCTCCAACCCGGGGTCGCGCGTGATGCGCCGGGCATCACCACCGTCGCTGGGAACCAGCCACAGGTCGCCCTCGTAGGTGAAAACGATTCTGTCCTGGTGAACGTCCGCCAGACGCATCAGATGACTTTGAGCGTGCACCGCGCATCCGCTCGCCAAGAAGGCTGCCAACATAACTCCCTGCCGCGCAACATAGTCGAACACGATACTGATCCTTTCTAAAACAAGATGGGTTTCACACGCCGGTTCCACGTCTGCGTGCGTCCCACATTCGTGCAATTGGAACGTGGACGCGACGAGACCGCCGTACTTTCGACAATACCCACACACTATTACGTCGGCCAGTTAAGGACAAGTGGGCTCGGTCCGCGTGACCGACTCCGACAACTTTCCACACACGGCGGGCGCTACCGCTCGATACAACGCGGTCGGATTCAACAAGAGTTGCATTTCGGCTCCTAAGGCCGTACAAAAGGGCTGCACCGCTTCGGACCGCCCGCGTTGACGGTCTTTCAGAAGCGGCCTTGATGCGGGCGTAAGGCGCAGCGGGGCTTACGGCGGTCTGAAGAAGGTCGATTCCTTGTGGAGATGCATGATGGACAAGCTGCTGGATCGGTTTCTGCGCTACGTGAAGGTCGAAACGACTTCCGTCGAGGAGACGGACAAGTACCCGAGTTCGGAGGGACAGTTGGAGCTCGGTAGGATGTTGGCTGGGGAGATGGAGGACCTCGGGCTCGAGGGCGTCGGAGTCGACAAGTACGGCATCGTCATGGGTACGATTCCAGGTACGATCAAGACCGCTCCGACGATTGCCTGGCTGGCGCACATGGACACATCGCCCGAGGCGAGCGGCAAGAACATCAAACCGCAGATCGTCAAGAACTACAACGGCAAGGACATCACTCTGCCGGGCGACAAGTCCAAGGTCATCCGCACGTCTGAAACGAAGGGAATGGCCGAGCTTAAGGGAAAAACGCTCATCACCTCCGATGGTACGACGCTGCTCGGTGCGGACGACAAGTCCGGAGTCGCCGTCATCATGACGGCTGCTGCGCACCTGACAACCAACCGGAGGATCAAACACGGACCGATCCGCGTGGTCTTCACATGTGACGAGGAGGTCGGGCGCGGCTGCGACAAGGTTGACATCAAGAAGATCAACGCCACCTGTGCCTACACGCTCGACGGCGAAGCCGAGGCGGGCGTCGAGAACGAGACATTCTCGGCCGATCTCGCCACAGTGACGATCACCGGCAAGAACATCCACCCCGGTTTCGCCACAGGTGTGATGATCAACGCCATACGTCTGGCGGGCTTGTTCATCACGCGGATGCCCTGGCAACGCCTGGCGCCGGAGACGGAGTCCGGCCGGGACGGTTTCTTGCACCCCTACGTGATAGAAGGCGGCGTACCCGAGGCCAAGATTCGCGTGCTGCTCCGCAGCTTCGTCACCGCGGAGTTGAAAGACCAAGCCAAAATTCTTAGAACCGTGGCCGCCTCGATTCTCGCCGAGCATCCGGGCGCCAAGATCGACGTCAAGGTCAAGAAGCAGTACCGCAACATGATCGAACACCTGACCAAAGAACCTCGGGCATTCGATCTGGCCGTCAAGGCGATCAAGATGGCCGGACTCGATCCGGTCTTCCAGTCCATCCGAGGCGGGACCGACGGATCGCGCTTGAGCGAGATGGGGCTGCCGACGCCGAATCTTTCGGTCGGAATGCACAATTTCCACTCCCCGCTCGAGTTCGCCTGCCTCGAGCAGATGGAATCTGCGGTCAAGACTCTGATCGAGCTTGCGCAGCTTTGGGGCAAGGAGACGAAGAAGCGACGCAGGTAGCGTCTCCGTGGCGGTTTATTGATCTCGAATCGCGGTCCGCGGGCCGGTCCCTGTCCGCCTGTGGAGACTGCAGCCCATACGCCTGGGGGCTTCCCATCGGCGTGGCGAATTGGTACGCTTTGCCCCCTAAGCCGTGACCCGATTTACGGCGCGGAATCGGGTCGAGTGGTGTTCTCCTCGATTGTCATAAGGATGTAAGCATGGCCGACCCTCAAACCCCAATGAAGTTCCCGGAAAACGCGTATCGAGAACTCAAGCCGGGCGAGAAATACGTCCCGATGGTCCCGCCGGACAAGACCGTTCCGGAGATCACGACGCGGGCTATCGTCTTTGGCCTCATCATGAACGTTGTGTTCTCGGTGGCGGCCACGTTCCTGGCGCTGAAAGCCGGGCAGGGAATCGAAACCGCCATCCCCATCTCGATTCTGGCAGTAGGCTTGTCCGGCTTCCTGTTAAAGGCGGGGATGCGGGCCAGCTCGATCCTGGAAAACGTCTATGCCCTGGCGATCAGTACTACGTCCGGCTACGTCGCGGGCGGCATGTGCTTCACGATGCCGGCGATCTATATCCTCGAGCTGAACAAGCCGGAGCATTTGGACATCGGCTATATCTCCCTCTTCCTCCAAATTGCATTCGTGCCGTTCCTCGGGGCGATCTTGGGGGTGATTTTCCTGATCCCGTTCCGTCGGTACTTCGTCAAAGAGATGCACGGCAAGCTGCCGTTCCCCGAGGCCACCGCTACGAATGAGATCCTGGTTACCGGTGCATCGGGCAGCACCGCCCAAGCGTGGATCCTGATCTACTCCTTCATCCTGTCCGCCGTTTACACGTTTGTGGCCACTGGTCTTAAGCTGTTCAGCGACATTTTCACCACGGGCATGGCCGCCCTACACCCCGCCGGGAAACAGGCCGTGGAAACCCTGGCTTTCGGAGAGACGGGCCTGTTTGCCACGCTCACGGAAAAGGTGAAAGCGGTGTTCTCGATGGGTGCCGGGGCGTACTACCTTGGCTTGGGGTACATCATCGGCCTGCGCTATGCCTCGATCATCTTTTCGGGCTCGATTCTATCGGTGCTGGTCATCACGCCGCTGCTGGGTGTTTTCGATTTAGAGCAGTTGCAGATGCTTAACCCTGACACCAAGTTCACCGAGGCCTCGGCCGAGAAGATCTGGTACTACATCCCGCGTGTCATCGGTATCGGCGCGATATTCGCGGCGGGATTGCTGTCGATTCTCAAGATGGGCAAGGTGATCGTCACCGCGCTGAGACAGGCGTTCGGCGTGCTGTTCAGATCCAAGACCGGCCCTGTGGCCGAACCCATCCGCACCGATGAGGACATCAGCTATCGCACGATGGCCATTCTCGGCATCCTGACCACGATCGCCATGGCCATATTCTTCCGGACCGTGGTCCTGTCCGGCATGGAACACGCAGGCTGGCTGACGTTAATTGCCGTGGTCCTCGTTCTTGTAATCGCGTTCCTGTTCACCACGGTGTCCGCCTGGTGCATCGCCATGATCTCGGTGACGCCGATCTCCGGCATGACGGTGACCACGATCATCATCACGGCAGTGGTCTTGGCGGCGGCGGGTCTTCCGAGAGGGGACCACGGAATGCTGGCCACGCTGCTGGTCGGTGGCGTGGTCTGCACAGCCCTGGGGATGGCCGGTGGGCTGATCACGAACTTCAAGCTCGGCTACTGGCTGGGCGCGAGCCCCCGGAAAATCGCCTGGAACGCCCTCGCGGGCTCAGTCGTTTCGTGCCTGTTCGTGTGTATCACGATCATGATCCTGGACATCAACCCCGGGTACACCGCCGACAAGGCCAATCCTCTCTCTGCACCCCAGGCGAACATGATGGCCAGTGCCCTTGAGAGCTTCCTCGGCACGGGAGCGGTCCCCTGGTTGCTCTACGGGGTTGGCGTGGTGGTGGCGTTGCTGGTCGAGCTGATCGGTATCCCCGCGATTGCGTTCGGATTGGGTATGTACCTGCCCATGTACATCAACGCGCCCATCTTCGTCGGCGCGTTTGTGGCCATGCTGGTCAAGAAGAGCAGCAAGGACGAGAAGCTCTCCAAGGCCCGCAGCAACAAGGGCATCCTGATCGCATCCGGTCTGATCGCAGGCGGGGCGATCATGGAGGTGCTCGTCAGCTTCACCGGGGCCGTGGACGAGCTGGCCCTGGGGGTCAAACAGACGCTGGCCGACGGTACCGAACTCATAGTCGGCAAGATCATGCCGTTCCTCGATATGAGCGGTCGGATGATCGACCGCGGTGTGAATCCCGAATCGCTGGCGCGGATCGAGAACTGGCTTGGGCTCGTCCTGTTCCTCGCGCTTTGCGTGTTTGTCTTCTGGGACTGCTGCCGGGCCAAACCTGACGAGACGCTTGCCGACCTTGAGGCTTAGGACAAAGCCGGGGGGAATGCAGCCGTACGTGCTTGAGGTGACTTCCATCGATCCTATCGGTGAGAATTGGGGATTATTGCCGCTATCATGGTTGATGTGGCACAGAACGGAGACGGATCATGGACGCCAAACCCGAAAAGAACGTCGAGCTGCCGGGGTGGGTGCGCGAGGCATTGGAAGAGGGTGAACCCACCGACGATCTGCCCAACAAACGCACCGAATCGCGGCGGGTGTGGACGGTGTTCTGCGTAGCACAATCCGAGGAAGAACCGTCCATGGATCCTTTTACGGCCCGGGTGTTCAACGTCTGCACGGGCGGCATCGGATTCATTTCCCGGAAGAAGGTACGCGTCGGCCAGCGCCTCAAGCTCAGGCCCGAGGGCGGCCCGGATGAGACGCTCATGCGTGCCCGCGTCGTTCACTGCACGCGAACAGTCCAGGGTTACAAGGTCGGCTGCGCCTTCGAATCGCCGTAACCGCACGGCATGCCGGGTGCCATGCCCATGACGCACGCCGCTGTCGCACTGGTATTTTGGGGTGGTCTTTACTCTGAAGCGTATTCCCCGACGGTGAAGTGGGTGATGGCCAGGCCCTCCGTCTTGGCCTCCGTGTTCTTGACGCCTGCTGCAAGCAGGTAGGTACCTGGTGCCAGCGGCGCAATCTCCATCACGACATCACCCGTCAGGCGGTTGCGAATCGTGAAGTAATCCCCCGGCTTTAGCAGCGAGTAGTCCCGGCCAAGTTGGAAGGTGCCCACGTCCGCCTTGATTGCGTAGGCAATGGATGATCCATCAGCCGACTCGACCGTATCGAGCGTGCAAGCGAGGTCTTTGGGAGTGCCCAACAACGGTCCGAACGCCTCGATGCGGAAGGTCGGGGAGGCGTTGACCGAGCCCTCGATGACCCACTGAACCTGTGGATTGCCGTCCCGCTCGATGAACTCGCCCTGCTGCCCATCCACAAAGACCCAGACCGCCGGGCGGTGAATGTCATCCAGGCTTGGCTCACCGCGGCCCGCGAGTGTGGTGGGATTGTTGTTTGCCGTGAAGACCGCCCGCTGGACCGTCTTGCCGGAACCGTCAATGGTCTTGGGCTTCTTGCCCGAGGCGCACCCTGCAAAGAACACGAGCAAACCTGCCGTTAGCGTACAGACGATTATAGCCGTTCGCATGATCACTCCCTATCTGTTCAAGGACATATACGTTCCCAATCGCGAGATAGGACGCTATGTCGCCGCTACGATCCTGTCAAGCCTTGACATTCTTCACCCTTCACCGATCCCCTTACGATCGTGTCGCCGTCAGGATTGTGGGTGGACTCTTGAACCGAGCACGGAGCCCGTGCGACTGGTCGTGAGCGAGCGACCAATCCATACCCCGCGCTGGTCCTTGACATTTCGCCACTCGCGGAGCGAGTCCATGCGGGCGACCGCCCGCGCGAAATGTCAAGGAGGGCTCGGATCAGGCGATCCGAGCGCCGTTTGGGCCGTGGAACCCCGCCGAATCCGCGTTTACGTTTTTGTTTGACGCCCGCGCCCGCCGAGACACTACGCGGTTGACGATGGTTGGCGAATCGTGATAACGGCACGTATGAAACAGGGGTTTCAGGACATTTCAGAGAAGCTTGGGCGCGTCGAGCCATTGACACTCGAGGACGGGCTACGGCTCTACGAGTCTCGCGATATTCATACGCTGGGAGAGCTGGCCAACGGCGTTCGCGAGCATCTGCACAGCCGGGTCGCTTACTACAACTGGAATCTGCACATCAACTACACGAACTTCTGTGTTCTGCGGTGCAAGTTCTGCTCATTCTATCGCCCCTATCCCAGAGGCGAGTCTTCCCAAACCGCGGACTTTAGCCCGCGCGGATGTTCGGGTCATAAAAGCATCGGAGATCCTGACCGTGACGAGGGCGGATACGAGCTGACGATCGACGAGATCGTCACACGCGCGAAGGCTGCGTATGCTTGCGGAGCAACGGAGGTGCACATCGTGGGCGGCTTGCATCCGAAGCTGCCGTTCTCCTATTACACCGACATGTGCGACGCGATCCGCGAGGCCTGTCCGCACATTCACATCAAAGCCTTCACCGCGATCGAGATCATCCACTTCACGCGCATCGCCAAACCACGGCTTTCGATCACGGAGGTCCTGACACGTCTTCGCGACGCGGGACTGAACAGCCTGCCCGGCGGCGGGGCCGAGATCTTTGATGACCGTGTACATGATGAAGCCTTCAAGGCAAAGGTCGGTGAGGCCGAATGGTTCGCGGTTCACAGCGCAGCCCACGAGATGGGCATCTTCACCAACGCGACCATGCTCTACGGCCACGTCGAGACGCCGGCCGAACGGGTCAAACACTTGATCAAACTGCGCGAGCACCAGGAGGAGAGCCTCCGGTCGCGCAAGGCCCGTTTCAATTGTGTCATACCACTGTCGTTTATCCCCGAGGGCAGCGCCTGGTCCCACCTACCCGGTCCCAGCGGTCTGGACGATCTCAAGACACTGGCGATCAGCCGCCTGATGTGCCCCAACATCCCGCACGTCAAGGCGTTCTGGATCATGCAGACGCCGAAGCTCGCCCAGGTATCGCTTGACTGGGGCGTCGATGACATCGACGGGACGGTGGTCCACTACGATATCACCAAGCGCGAAGGCCGCGGCACGACGCATCAGGAGTTGACCGTAGACAAGCTTAAAAGTCTGATCGTCGAGGCGGGCTGCACGCCCATCGAGCGCGACACGCTGTACCGCCGCGTGATCCGCGACAACGCCACGTGGCGGATCGACGGCGAGCCGTGGGCGGTCTCGTATGATCCGGGGATCGGAGGTACGCAGGCGTGAGGCTCCGCCGAGATGCACAACGGGACACCGTGGTCAACATCATCCGCGCCGCCAACAAGCATGGGCTGGCAGATTGACCCTGAGAGTGGTGCCGGGTAAACGGTTCTATCGTTAAGATTCAATTTTGAGAAAGGGGAGTCATAAATGACACAAGACCTTGCGGAATTCTATCAGGAGTGGGACGAAGCCCGAGGCACGATGCGAGACGTCGTTCCCAATGTCATGCGCGGGTTTGGGGGGTTGAATCAGGCCGTGATGAAGGGAGGTGCTTTGTCCGTGTCCGAGAAGGAACTGATCGCGTTAGCCATCAGTGTGGCGGTACCCTGTGCTGCCTGTATTAACCTGCACATACGGGCATGTCTCAAAGTCGGCGCGACGCGCGAGCAGATTCTGGAGGCTGCCGGAGTGTCGGTCGTTATGGGCGGCGGTCCGGCGCTGACACAGATGCCCGTGGTCATGGCTGCTCTCAAGCACCTTGAGAAGGAGGCTTGACGACCGAATGGCGAAGCATGAGTGGTGGGAAACGTCGAAAAGTCAAAACGCCGAAATCCCTGACCTTATGACGTTTCAGTCTTCACCGCCCGATGCTGAGCCCGACATCGCCTCGCTTCCATTGCCTGAGATCGTTCCGAATCTTCTTCCGGCACCGGCGAATCCACACATGGACGATGAGGCGGAACCGGCGGCCGGGATGTAGTACAATGGTTGCCATGCTGTCAACGGATTTCGGTCATGTGCCTGCGTTGCTCCGGATCATGCAAGCGGAAACGCGACGTGACGTTGCAGCCGCCATTGGAGATCAGTCCTGGAGTACTATAGGCGCGTTGATCCCGAGTCTACCACCGCCGAAGCAAGAGATGTGGACATGATTACCGACGAACCCGAGCGAGAATACGACCAATTCGCCGCGCAGACTTACCTGCAACGACGCGGTCCAAGGTGGATGACGATAGCGGGCGTATGGGCAATCGTTTTTCTATTGGTCTGGACGATCGTCCGACCGGAGCAGGCAACACCACTGCACGATCCGGACGCCGAACCCCGCGCCGTCACTCCCCGTGCCGACCTGGTCGCTGATGAAAAGACCACCGTGGAGGTCTTCCGCGAGGCATCACCCGCCGTCGTATATGTTACGAGCACCGAACTGGGCCGTGACTTCTTCGGATTCGACGTCTTCGAGGTGCCGCGGGGGACGGGTTCCGGATTCATTTACGACCGAGACGGCCACATCGTAACGGCCTTCCACGTTATCCAGAACGGCACCCATTGGAGTATCACGCTGGCGGATGAATCGCAGTGGCCGGCGCAGCTCGTCGGATACGAGGCGGACAAGGACGTCGCTGTCCTGAAGATCGAGACGCCGTCCGATCGACTCAAACCAATCACCATCGGAACCTCCCATGATCTTCAGGTCGGGCAGAAGGTTCTTGCCATCGGCAACCCGTTCGGGTTTGACCGAACACTGACAGTTGGTGTGGTCAGCGCGCTGGGCCGGGAGATTCAAGCGGTCACGGGCCGCAAGATTCGCGATGTGATTCAGACGGACGCCGCGATCAATCCCGGTAACTCCGGCGGGCCACTGCTGGACAGCGCCGGTCGATTGATCGGCGTCAACACGCAGATTGCCAGCCCCTCCGGAGCAAATGCGGGTATTGGCTTCGCCGTGCCGGTGGACATCGTCAACGACATCGTGCCCGACATCATTCGGTACGGTCGCGTCCTGCGGCCCGGTCTGGGCGTAGTCCTCTTTCAGGACTGGCAAACGCGGCGGGCTGGTTTGCGAGGATTGCTGATCGACTCGCTTAGCGAGAGCGGCGGCGCCGCCCAGGCGGGTCTTCGCGGTACGACTGTTGACCGCAGGGGCTACATCCGACAGCTCGGGGACATCATCGTCAAGATCGACGACCACGAAGTGGAAACCCTCAACGGGCTTAAAGATGTCCTAGAGTCCTATAAAGTCGGCGACGAGGTTCGCGTCACATTCATGCGGGAAAAGAAGGCTATGGTGGCGACCGTCAAGCTCCAGTATATCAACTAGCGGCAGGTGTCTCACCCGCGTAGCCCATGCCATCAGCCGTGGGTTAGCCTGAACCGTTCCGTCTCATTCGGCACATCGAGCAGTCGATGTTCTCCTATGTCAGGTCACATCACTGTTGACTCCACAGCGCCATACGAATCGGTCGGGGCTGCTGATATTGATATGCCGCGCTCTTCTATGACCGGTACGTGGAGCCCTTGTGTGGGAACGACACTGCTCCGGTTTGGAGCGCTCTGTGGTACATCATTCGTGGGTCCTCTAAGCCGGACTGATTCGATATGTTGTTTGCGTCGTGTTCCTCTGTTGCAAGATGTTGTATGAAGCGTTGGTTATCCGGGCGTTGAACGCCATTTTCCTTCAAGATCGCGAAAACGCACTGACGATACTAGGAAGGACGGAGACGCCGTCCGGGGCAGTCCGATGGAACGGCTCCTCGCAACGCTGGCACACCAGATCTCTCACTGGTCATTCATGGAAGAATGCGTGAGCGAGGTTGCGGGCGCCATTCGTATGCTCATCGAGAGCGGCGTCGTAGGCGGAAAGGGCAAGACCGACGGCCATGCGTTCGGGCTTGGTCGTCCAGCCCTCGCTGGTACGGCGGTACCGCTCAAGGACGTGGCGACATGAGTCTGATCATCAACATTGGGTCTGCCTATCCCTCCCTCCCCGCGGTGCGGGTCACGCCAAGTGCGGCACAGATCGCAGCCCGACGCGCCGCCCTCGCGTTCGACGGTGACACGGTCGAGCTTTCCATGGCAGGCCGGGCACTGTCGCTGGGCCTTGAGGAATCCAGCTTCCGCATCGCTCGAGTCCGGGCGATTAGGGCCGAGATTCAGGCCGGAACCTACGAAACGCCGGAACGAATCAACGGCACGGTTGACCGGCTGCTCGACGTTCTCGCCTAGTACCGAGCGGGCGACCTTACACCACCGACCACATCCGATAAGTCGTCACGGTAATGGGCGCAATCCTCCACCGAATCGGTGCCGGGTTTGGGATCTGTGACAGGACATTGACGTTTGTTCCAATCTTGTGGAAATCTTGATTCGCTAATATCGGTCGCTCGCCGAGTCGCCGTCCTCTCTCCAGGATAGACCCGATTCGCACGGTCATGCCGAGGTTCGCCTACTTGCCGGAATTCGTACACGCGTCGCAATGGGGCAGAGTTCAATTTCTGCGCATCTCTCCATTTGATACGACGGCATAGTCCCTATTATCAGCCGTAGAGAGTGACTCCATTTGTCACCAACCATCGAAAACCGCTTGAATTGTAGACTCCAACAGAGATACGATGTATGGAGGGCCCGCAGAGGTTGTGCCCGTCTCCGTGGATTCGTACGTGGTTTTGCGATGTCTTATGTCGACCTACAGTCCGCGCTTCGCGACTGGCCTTACGAGCCGGAGAAGATCTCCGTTCGCAAGATCCTCGGTACCGACGGCACGGTCAGGATTCAGATGCGGGTCGAGTTGGGCATTCTGCAGATGGAGGCGGAGGCCCGTCCCGATGCCGCCAGACCGCACGGCTACGACACATTGCTGGCCTACCATCAGAAGCGCCTCGCCAAACACGAGCAGCGCAACGGCACCCTTCTCGGGTTCGGTCTGTCGCGGGAAGAGTGCCACGAGCTGCGGTTGGAAGCATCACTTTTTTATCGCCGCTACATCGGCTTCTTCGTGCTCGAGGAGTATGCCAACGTCGCCCGTGACACGTCGCACAGCCTGGCGATATTCGACCTATGCGGGGAGCACGCGTTTGAGGCGGAGGACCGAGTTTCACTCGAGGAATTTCGCCCCTATGTGCTGATGATGGACGCCCGGGCGCGGGCCTACCAGGCACTGGACGAGGGTGAACCCGCCAGCGCGCTGGCCCACGTCAACCGCGGCATCATGTATATCAAAGCCCGTTTCGAGGATTTAGGCCAGGTCGAAGCGGAGATGAATAGCGAGGAGATCAAGATTCTCCGGGCACTGGCCCAGGAGCTGAACGAACGCGTCCCTAAGGATTCGCTCATTGTGACGCGCAAGGCGCTTCGAGCAGCGATCGAACAGGAGCGCTTCGAGGAGGCCGCCCGCCTCCGCGACACTCTGAAGAACTACTATAACCACAAAATCTAACCGCCGGTCACCGCCGGCGCGTCCGTCTCATCCACTCCATGGTTGCCAAACCGATTGCCGCTTACGCCGGATTTCATGCGTCGCTGCGACGACTACGGACACGGACTCGGAACCTCCAACGGGTAGCTCTCACCGCGGAAGGCGTCGAGGGCGTATGAAACGTCGGCGATGTAAATCTTGAGGTCCAAAAGAGCCGGCGAGAGGTCGGCCCGGGCCTTGATCGGGGCACCCTCCACGTTCTTGAACTTGTCGAGTACCGCAGTGACATCGCTTGTCACATCCACGCTTCCATTTGGCGGTTCCCAACTCTCACCATTCCAGAAACCGCATACGTTGCCCCACAGGCTTACGGTCGCCACGGGAAGCGGGGGTATACCATGGTCCTTCACAGACGCGCCACGGGTCGCGCCGATCGCCCGAAGATCATACGTGCCGCCCGGAACGATAGTCTCATGGTAGACGTGGACGGTTCCGTACGTGCTCCAATCGGTATAGTAAGGCACTTCGCACTGTAGCGTTGCAGCCCAAAAAGTGGGGAAGTCCGGTGCGTCATCAGGATTAACGAAACCGGAATTCTCGGTGACCCGCTGCGGCTCGTCGACCCACATGGTCTGGCCCTCGAGTTCTTCAAACCCGGTCGGCAGATTGGCGAATGTCACCTGCAGCGCCGTCTGTTGACCGGGATTGGACGGTACGAACGAGATGAAGCGGTTCTTGCTGTAGCCCTGCTCTCCCTCGGCTGAGTCCGGCGGCAGGAGAATCCCCCCCCCCATGGCCAGACCCTTGATGCAGAAGTTGGCCGTGTGGTTCCAGTCCGGATTGCCGAGGTCATAGTCGTAAAGATCCAGCCATTCCGAACCGCTGCGGTAGTAGCTCTCACCGGGATTGGCCGCCGAATTCACAATGGTGCGATACGATGCTCCCAGCAGGACCGGCACGTCGGAGGTGCGGTCAAACGGGTGACCGCCCACCGAGAATTGAACATAGATATAGAAATCGTTGCTTGGCGTGAGTGCGATGGGCGCATCCAGGTCAATGGTGTGGAATCCTGTGTATTCGATGGTACCGGACTTCGTTGCCAGTTCATCCAAAAGCTCGCCGCCTTCGAAGCGGTCATAGACTTTCACGGTGTAAGCGACATTGTCCGCGGCCGTGAAGAAGCTGATGGCCACCAGTTCCCCACCCGTTGCGGTAAAAGCGTTGAAGGCTTCCGCGCAATCCTCCATCGTGTCGCGCCAACCATGGTAGTCGTGGTAGTAGACCTGGTCGTAGGGCATGGGTTCCACGTCCTGAAAGGACACGGCGCCCATTTCGGGTTCCTGGCAGCAGTGCTTGTCGTAGTAGGAAATCCAGAAGTAGCCGTCGAAGCCCCACCCGCTTCCCCAACTGTTCTTGATAAGCCAGGCGCCGGGCTGCGGGGCCTGCGTGACTTTGCTGTCATCCCAACCGACGATGGCGACCGCGTGGTTGGGATCCAAAGTGCTCTCGGGTGGCTGGTAATGCGTGTAGTTGCTAATGAACTGGCCGCTGTAGCACAGGCACGTCCCCATGACGCCTTCGCTCATGACCTTGTTCTTGATCGTGTCGATGTTGCTCAGGTCCGACTTGGCCGTGTACCACTCGATGTCCCGTGCGTAGTAGTAGTGAAAGCTGGGAAGGTATCGCGGTGGCGGAGCGCCATAGGATTGTCCGTCGATATCGCGCACCGCGCCCTCGCCTCGCGTCAGATACGCCGAGGTCACCCGGTAGTCGCCACCCTCATGGACAATGAGCCCCGAGGAGAGCTCCGGGTCGTCGTCATTGTTGTGCAGGTTGTACCCGTTCCACCAATCGAGGTGGTACTCCGCCAGGTTGGGTTCGCCCTCTTCACCTGCGGCCGCCCAGGCCCCGGTCATAAGAAGGTTGCCCTCCATCGCGGCCATCGCCCCGTGCGTCCAGCAAGTGCCACCAGTCTGGCTCTTGACCGAGGTTACGTAGTTCTCGCCACCGACATCTCGCAAATCAAAAGACGTCGGCGGATCCGCGACGGATGTTGCTCCGGCGGCGGCCCACAGGAATGCTGCAACAGCAAAAGCGGGAATCGAGCGAGTGTTTTTCATCTATCATCTCCTCCTGTGTGATTGAGATCGGCGACCGCTTTTGTACAACGGCGCAACCGACTATATGATTATACTACCACATCCGTAGCACCAACACAACCCGTAACCGGCGCAGTCGTACAGAAACGGGCGTGGTCATCCTCTGTGGCACATACGAATAATTCGTGTCTTTCTGTAGCGGCCGGCGTCCCCGCCGGCCGTCGTACGCAAAAACGCTTGCCCAGGGAAACGGCCTGCGAGGACGCAGGCCGCTACAATCTCAGGAGGACGATACGATGACACAATGCCACAAAGTATGGCCACACCCTACAGAAACGTACAAACACAGTAGTTTTGGCCCGATGCTGACGGAGTCATTCGGCCCAACGGCCCGGTTTCGATGCGATGCAAGCAAGCGGCCTCGGATCACGCAGCCATGTCATCCGTCTCCAACGCAATGGGTGCATCAGGAATGACGCACCTGTGTAGTCGACACACCGCTTTCGCCTCACGCCCTGGCTACGGGCAGTCGGTCGGTGGGTCGAACGGATAAGGCTCCGCCTTGAACGCATCGAGAACAAACACGGCGTCCACGATGTCGATAGAGGCATCGGGGATCCCTGGGAACATATCGCACCACGTTATCGGAGGGGCCGTCTCAATGTGCTTAAACCCGTCAATCAGCGCCACGGCATCTACTATTTCCACGGTGCCGTTTGGCGGTTCCCAGGATTGTTCGTCGGCATCGAAATAGCCGACCGTGTCACCCCACACGGGCACGGTGGCGATCACAACCGGTGCCAGGAACTCGACACTGTCCAGCGTCGCCTCAATCGCGTATGTCGCACCGGGCACGATATCCCGGTCACCCACGTGGACCGGTGTAAATCCCCAATCCCGGTACGTCGGATCACATAGAAGTCGCGCCACACCGTCGCCATCCGGCGGTCCCACCCACTTGCGGTACCCCTCCGTCTGCGGGAACAACAGGTTCGACGCTGTGGTCACGCGGAAAGCCTGCGGCAGACCTATTGAACCGCCCGGCGTAAACGAGATATAACGGTTCTTGACGAACGTGTCGGCGATCGGGGCGGTGAATCCTTCACACTGTGCGTTATACGGAGGAACACCCGGGGAGGTCCAGGCCAGCTTAAAGGCCGTCCAATCGTCGCAATCCACATCCTCATCGGTATCAAAGTCAAAGATGCCGCAACCGGCGTCGAGCGGGCCGCCGGGACCGGTGAAGCAGAGTTCGAACTTATCAAAGTCGATGCCGTCCACCTCACCATCGCCGTTGGTAACTCTTCAGCCGAGTGCAATGGTTGAGGAGTCTTGATTCCCCAGCATCTGCTCGACCGGCACCGCAAGAGACGAAGGCCCTCCCGCTGGAACGAGTGCAGCCCGGGCGCGCCTTTCGGGCCCTCGTCCACTCCTCCGATCGGCGTTTCTCAAAAAGCTCCAATCCTCGCTCCGCTCGGGTTCACCCTGTTAGAGTTCCGTAAGCTGGCTCTTCATTCGGTTGCGCAGGTACCGTTTGCCCATCCCAGTCTTCAGGTACCGTTCCCGGCGTATCGCATCGTCTTTGCTCAACGACCCCTCGTAATAAATCAGCTTTAGCGGTCGGCGATTCTTGGTAGAGGGCACCTTGCCAGCACAATGCGCGGCGAAGCGGCGCTTCAGGTCAGGCGTTGAACCAGTGTAGAAGTTCGAGTCTCGCTCGCTTAGCAACACGTAGACGTAGTACACACGGGAACTCTAACAGGGTAAAGGGGAAAAGGGGAAAAGAATTCAGCCCGTTAGAGCCTCTGTGCACAACCGTTCGCTCGCTGATACCTTTCCTGTGTCGTCGGCATTCCCGGTAATGGGCAGCCCAGTGAAGGCTCTAACGGGCCAGAGCGTAACCTCCGCACCTCCCTTTGCCCCGTTAGACTGTCGCCATACCACGCCTCGCCCAGACTAGCGTCCCCGCCGTCAGCACGAGTAAGGCCATTGTAACCATTCCCCATTCGGAGACGGCGGGGATGGGCGGCGGCTCAACTTCGGCGACACGAAACCCGACGCCGCCCTCACTCGTCGGGACGTTGTAGTTGCGGGCCTCCGCGTGCAGATCGTAGTGGTCGAGGAAGAAGTTCCCGCCGCGCACGCCGCGATACGAACCGATTATGGCTTCGTTCCACTCCCCGACGTTCCCGCCCTGGTCGAAAGTGTCGTACGGGCTCTCAGAATTCTCGAAATCACCGACAACCGTCCTGTAGTACGGGCTTCCGATGCTGTAGCCGGAGTCAGAGAAGTTGGCGTTGTTCCCCGGGTCGGGGTCGATCCAATCATTACTGGGGACACTGTCCGTGCTCGTGGGGTAGTCGAAGTAGTTCCCGGTCACACCGTTGTTGTAGTGATATGCTGCCTTGTACCACTCGTCCTCGGACGGGATTACCCAGGTAGCGTCCGGCTCGCGCACGATCGCCAGTAGCAGAGCGTCACTCGTCGCACCGTTGAGGTAATATGATCCGTCCTCAGTCAGGCCTGCATCCTGGGTCGGGTCCCCTGTTAGCTGCCCCGTCGGCTGGCCGTTGTGCAGCCAGTTACAAAACCGGGCCGCATCGCCCCAGGAAACTCGATGCACCGGGCGGTTGGCCCAGTCGGCTGCTGTCGACCCAGGCGCTTCAACCGTCCCCCCGCTGAAGTCGTAGCTCGAACCGTTCCACGTGATCTGGCAACCGTAGGAATCGCTGTCCATGGCGCTGTTGTAGAGCCCGTATGGATTCGATCCCGCCGGGTCTACCGCGTTCAGGAAATCCCGGTACTGCCCGGCGGTCACCTCAAACGTGCCGATGCGATACTCGTAGTCAACGCCGCCGTACCCGTCGCCGTGCGTGTCGTCGACGTTGCCCGGATTGCCGACGGTTACCGTCTGAATCACCAAGGATTCGCACTCATCGCCGATAAAGCCCACTTGGCAGCTACAGGTGTCCGGGCCCGTACAGGTGCCATGCCCGGAGCAGACGCTCGGGTCGGAGCTGGGCACGCCGAAGCACACGGCGTACTGGCACTCGTTGCCTGTGTAGCCCGCGTCGCAGCTACAGGTGTCCGGGCCGATGCAGGCGCCGTGCCCGGAGCACACGTTCGGATCGTTATCCGGTATGCTGAAGCACGTTACAAACTCGCACTGCGGGCCGGCATAGCCCGCATAGCAACTGCACGTGTCCGGGGCGATACAGATCCCATTCCCGGAGCAGACATCTGGGTCGTTATCGGGTATGCCAAAGCACGTTTCCTGAGCGCGAACGCTCTGCGCTCCCAAGATGCACACCAACGCCACTGCCGCTATCGCGGCGAATCTCACCAATCTGGTCATGATCCGTGCCCTCCTGTAGTCGATTGAAGACGCCTTACCCAGGAAGTGAACTCCCCGCCTGCCCCGAGATACGTGGTGCTCACCGCCGCGCGGTGGCCGGACCCGCCGGGAAGTGCGGTTCCACGTTTTCATACCCGATGGTGCCCATTGTAACGAAACCAGCATCGGAAAACCACCGCCCGCTGGCCGGGCGTACACGGGATCACTGGATTCCGACGGGTTCCTCGCCGTCGAAGGCGGCACTGATGACGCGATTATACCGGCAGCGCAGGCAATCGACCGGTCAGCAGGTAGGTTTTGAGGGCGTCAGCGATGGTTTTGGTCGGGTTGAGGCCGCGGAGCCTCAGCGTGCGGTAGACACTCATCAGGACCGCCTGGGTAGCCGCGCCGCGATCGCTGCGATTCGACTGGCTGTTCTTCCGCCACATCCGTTCGGTGTCGCCTAGCCATGAGTAGCTATATCCGTCGGGGTTCACGACAGGGACTGACCTGCCCCCGATTTATGTACCAGTCGCTACGAGAGTCGATTACGTTTCGTCCAGTCGGGCGGGTGGAGCGGCGGGCTACGCTGATCAAGCAGGAATGTCCGGCGCGATGGGGCGGCTATCACCCGGTGGCTGTGGACGACACCAAGCTGTATCGCACCAGCGGGGTCGTCTGGGGAACGTGCACGTTTCACGAATCGGCTACCCGCAGTCCGAACCGTGCCGAGACGGTGCGGGCTCACAATTGGATTGTGATGGGAGACCTCGTCCCCGGTCAGCCGTGGACGTTTCTGCCGCATTCGTCGCGGCTCTATTTTCGCCGGAACCAGCTCTCGGAAGGGGAGACCTTCGGCGGAGTGGATGACGTTCCGTGTCGGGCAAAGCCCAACCCGGCTGCAACACGGTTACCCATAGAGACAATCGATGAGCACCGATGCGTCTCAACCCGGACGGTTTGTTGCTCGCGTTACTCGCTTGACGACCGCGCGCCGAGGCACGCACCCACAAACAGAACGGACCTGATGGCTGTAAGTTGTTGTTGTAGAACAATGGTTTACGAACGGCGCGATTGATGAGGCACTTCGGCTGGCTTGAATCCCGAATCTCTACCAAGTCATCGCGCCAGTTGAGCTCATGAATCGATTCACGCCTCGTGTCACGGCTGGAGTATCATCTTAGTCGCAGGATGGTCCGGTGGTACGGTGATGCTTGGTGTGCGGTTTTAGGACGTGTATCCCCAGGAACCACGGCCCGATGGCTGGATGCGCAGAAGCTTAGATGGTATGGTGCGGTGTTATTGGGGGCCGCAGAGAGTGGTCGGTGGCGGTCCCGAAAGTCCTCACATTTAGGAACAGGTGGTGAAATATGGCGACGTTGCAAGAGGTTCTACAAGAGAAGATTCCGAAGTATCGCGAGGAAACCCGCAGCCTCCTGAAAAAACATGGAGACAAGGTCATCTCGGAGGTCACTGTTCGACAGGCCTACGGCGGCATGCGCGGGGTCAAGGGGATGATCTGTGACACTTCTGTGGTGGAGCCGGACAAGGGGCTCATCATCCGCGGCCGGCCGTTGCTGGAGATCAAACACCTCTGGCCGGAAGAGATCTTTTATCTGCTTTTGACCGGCGAGGAGCCTGATGCCGAGGCCAAGGCAGCCCTCCAACGTGAGTTCGACCGGCGCTCGCAGGTTCCGGATTATGTCTGGAAAACACTGCAAACCATGGCGGAAGACACGCACCCGATGTGCATGCTCAACACAGCCATCCTGATCATGGAGCGCGAGAGCGTCTTCCGCAAGTGGTATGACAAGGGGATGAAGCGGGAGGATTTCTGGCAGGCTATGCTTTGTGACTCGCTGAGCATCCTGGCACAGCTTCCGGTCATCGCCGCCGGCATCTATCGGATGCGCTACAAGCATGGCAGCATCATGCAATGGACCCACGGCTTGGACTATGGGGCGAACTACGCCAACATGCTCGGGCTCGCGGACCCAGTCGGGGCGTTCGCCAAGCTCATGCGGCTCTACCTGAACTTCCACTCAGACCACGAAGGCGGCAACGTGTCCGCTAACGCGTGTCACACCGTGGGCTCGGCGCTCTCCGACGCATACTACGCCCTGTCGGCGGGGATGAACGGCCTGGCCGGACCGCTGCATGGACTAGCGAACCAGGAATGTCTGAAATACATCCTGCAGGTCATGGACAAATTCGGCGGCGTGCCGTCGGAGGGGCAGTTACGCGAGTTTGCTTTCGAAATCCTCCGTAGCGGGAGAGTGATTCCGGGTTATGGTCATGCTGT
This sequence comes from uncultured Phycisphaeraceae bacterium, assembly GCA_964548955.1. Taxonomy (GTDB): domain Bacteria; phylum Planctomycetota; class Phycisphaerae; order UBA1845; family UBA1845. The sequence goes on along the minus strand of CAZJTP010000007.1, from coordinate 597 downwards.
CCTTCGCGTTACCGATCCGCGTTACGCCGGCTTCCACGAGTTTGGGAAGGAGTACCTGTCAGAGGACCCGGTCTTCCAAACCGTTGATGTCGTGTTCAAAGTCGTACCGAAGGTTCTCCAGGAATACTCGGATGAACGTGTCAAGGCCGGCAAGAATCCGATTGCCAACTGCTGGCCCAACGTGGACGCGATTTCCGGGTCATTGCTGTACCACTTCGGCTTGACCGAGTTCCCGTACTATACGGTGATGTTCGCGGTCTCGCGGTCCATGGGCGTGCTGGCGCAGTTGGTGCTCAACCGTGCACTGGGCACGGCGATTACCCGTCCGAAGTCCGTCTCGACTGAGTGGATGAAGAAGACAGTACAGGGTTAGAAGGCAGGTTGGTCGCCCGGCTTGGCCGCGAGGCCGGCCTTGATATCCCACGCAGGCGTGTGCCCTCTGCGGCGCGAGCCGCGAGATGTCAAAGGCCTGTCGATCGTTCTCCGGCTGTGGAACCAACGCTCCGGTTGCGGGACCGACCTTGCGGTCGGTCTCGCGCCGGTTTTGTGCGCCAGGCATGGCGCGACTCTTGGAGGTGAAAGTCCTCTGTGGGCTGT
>CAZJTP010000006.1:0-49636 GCA_964548955.1 uncultured Phycisphaeraceae bacterium | reverse complement strand
GGAGCCACAGGTTGGTCAGGCTGGTGAGCCGGCCGATCTCCGGCGGGAGCGCCGTGAGTTTGTTGTCGTAAAGATACAGCCCGGTCAGGCTGGTGAGCCGGCCGATCTCCGGCGGGAGCGCCGTGATCTTGTTGTTATAGAGCCGCAGGTTGGTCAGGCTGGTGAGCCGGCCGATCTCCGGCGGGAGCGCCGTCAAGCCCAGGCTGGACAGGTCCAGAGAAGTCACGTCGCCATGCTCCGCCTTGGCAATACGCTTGAGGTCGATCTGTTCCGGTGACTCGTTCCTCTTTTTCGCCATCTGTATCACTCCGCCGATCTGTGCCCAACAGCCTACCGGATGGGGAACACAGATCAAGCCTCGCGGCGGCGATGGGTCAACCCCCCAGGGCAATCGCATCTTAATTCAGACCGCGATTACCAGCGTGAAAACGCAGATCAGAGCGATCGTACGAAAAACGCCCGAGTGGGCGAACCAGCGTTTCCGATCCATCAGCCGGGGTTTCGCGATTTAGATGCGATTGCCCTGGGGTCAACCCCCCTGTAGTCCCCCCTTGAAAAAGGGGGGACGGGCCGGATGGGCGACACAGATCAAGCCTCGCGGCGGCGATGGGTCAACCCCCCTGTAGTCCCCCCTTGAAAAAGGGGGGACGGGCCGGATGGGCGGCATGCCCACCAATCCACGATGTGGGGTAACCACCGACACGTAACTGGCACATGCTTGGTAACGGCACCGATGGGCCGAATTCGGTCACAGTTGACGATTTCGGCGGCTCAGCGCAGAATGCCGACTGGTTCTCCGTGTCCCGGCGGTTGATTCACCGTGGCGGCATCTTCGCACTCACTGTCAGCATCCTCCTTGTCGGCGTTGACCGAAGCGGCGGCGGCGATCAGCTCGACGCTCGACTTTGATTCCGTTCTGTCCACAGTTGCCCGTCTGGCCTGTGAAGTGACGCGGGGAGAGGTAAGCAGCGTCTTCTCGCTGGATACGCAACGGAATAAGCTTATCGCGGTGGCCGCGACAGGCCAGTGGAGGGACGTGCTGGTCGGTCACGAGTTCGATGCCCGGGCGGGCATCCCGGGGGAGGTTGTACGGACGAGCGCCCCGATCATCGTGGATGATGTCAACAAGTGCGGCAAGTTCTGCAGGGAGATAGACGACCTTAGCAGCATGCGTACCAGGTCGGTCATCGCCGCTCCAATGATTCACAGCGGGGATATGATCGGTGTGATCGAGGTCGTGAATCGCCGCGACGAGACTGATTTCACCGACACGGACCTGGAGGTCCTGAAGGTTTTCGCGACACTCGCGGCCGGCGCCGGCCGGAATGCCCAGGCGCACCAACACCTCAAGGAGCAGTTGGCCGGGCTGCGCGACTCCGTGACGAAACGTGACGTTATCATCGGCGAGTCACCTCGTTGGCACCGGGTCCTCGAGCTTTGTGATAAGGTCGCGCCCAGCAACGCCACCGTTCTGCTGCTCGGCGAAACCGGGACGGGAAAGGAGCTTGCCGCTCGATACATTCACAATGTCTCGAGGTGCGGCCACGAGAGTTTCGTCGCGGTCAACTGTGCGGCCATGCCGGAAACACTGCTGGAAAGCGAGCTTTTCGGCCATGAGAGAGGCGCGTTTACCGGTGCTCACGCCAGGCGCCGCGGCTGGTTCGAGGTCGCCGACGGCGGGACTCTGTTCTTGGATGAGATCGGGGACGTCGGTCGCCCGATGCAGGTCAAGCTGTTGCGTGTACTGCAGGAGAGGCGATTCGTCCGGGTCGGGGGGACGCAGCCGACGGCGTGCAATGTGCGCATCATCGCGGCGACGAATCGGAACCTCAAGAACATGATGATTGACGGTAAGTTTCGTGAGGATTTGTATTACCGTCTGAGTGTCTTCCCGATTGAGCTGCCCGCTCTGCGCGATCGCAGGGAGGACATCCCCCGGTTGATCGAGCACGTTGTTGAGCGTGCCAAGCGTGAGTGTGGTATTGCTGAGCTACGCATTGCTCGAGAGACGTTGGACACCCTTGTCCATTACGATTGGCCTGGCAACATCCGTGAGCTGCAAAATGTCATCGAACGCTCCGTCCTGATGTCCGACGGCGAGGTGCTACTGCCGTGTCATCTTCCCACCGACATCGTGGCGGCCACCCAGGTGGATTCACCAGTGGAAGACCCCACCACGCTTTACGGCCAGGAACGCGCCCTGATCCAAAAGGCGCTCGAAGAGCACAACTGGAACCAATCCCAGGCCGCCAGATCGCTGGGCATCACACGGTACCACCTGCGACATCGCATCAAGAAATACGAGATGAAAAGGCCGCACTGATTCCTCGCGCGCGTAGCAGCAATTCACCTAACCAAGCCGGTAGCCCATCACGACCGGGACACCGCCGGGCAGCATAGTCTGCGGCGGCGTTACGGTCACGGCCAATTCCAGCTTAGAAGGATCGTCCTCGCTGGGTTGAGTCTGAACGGAGACTTGCTCGGTTGTCGGATCGCCCTCAAACGGCAGCCAATCACGCACATGCTGTGTCACGAAGGATGCCAGTTTCTCGGGTGAGAGACCCGACAGATGCGGCTTGAGAGTAAAGAGCAAGACCGACAGCCGGCAAGCAAAGAGCTGATAGGGCAGACTGACCTCCAACAGCGCGTTTACGTCATCCCTCGGCGCGCGGGCACACGTAAGACCGTTGCAGACGAGCGCGTCGTCATGGTCACCGACACCGATAACGGCGTTGATGCCGGCCATGCCAAGCTCCTCGGTCTTCTCCTGTGTCAACTTCGTGTCGCTCGGGCCGAACGTTTTGTCACCCTTTTTGCCGCCCAGTGCGGTTTTGAAGCCCTCGACCCGTCCGTGAACAAAGCCCGACATCGCCATGGGCCAGCGCGTCTCAGCCACACTGCGTGCAATCGTGGTTGCGGTGGCGATCGGTCCGTTGGCCCAGATGAAGTCCTTGTCGCTGGTGCAGGCCTCACCGTAGGAGAAATCAAGATCGGTGCCGTCGCCGCGTTTGTACGGCTCGCGCAGCAGACAGCGGCCAACCATCACGCCAATAGATCGTGCATATGGTTGGCTGCGAAGTGTCTTCCATTTGGCGAACTGCCACTGATCGAGCACGTTTAAGATCGTCGGAAGCGTGGCGATCTGCCAGGCGTACTTGACGCCAAAGAACTGCGGTGAGACACCGGCCAACACGACCGCCGGAAGGCTGACACCGTGCTGGGCCAGTTCGTCCAGCGCCTCCAAGTCCGTTGCGGAACTTCCGAACGATCGGTCCACCACGATCAGATCCGGCGCGTTTGCCCCTTCGTCAAAGACCGGGTCGACCAGCATCGTTCGGAAACGTTCCAGCAGATCGCCGGCCGGTGCGTGCAGCACGGAAAGACGAACGCTCTTACGAAAGTCGATCTGCGAAACGAGGTATGCCAGTGACCGCCAGGACGCCTCGATGGACTGAACCTGAGGTGCATGAAGAACAGACGTCAGCCAGGACGACAAACGGCGGTCGATTTCGGCAAGAGTGCGACGAAGTGCTGACGCCTCTTCGGAGGGTATACCCGTGCCGTCGTCCGCCGCGGCTGACACGAGCCGGCCCACCGGCGATTTCGGGGGCGCTGACGTCTCCTTGTCGGAGTCATCGCCCAGATTGAGCTGACTCATCAGATCGCCCACCGACCCGGTATCCGCCTGAGGTTTCGCAGGTGTCCATTTCAGAGTCGTTTCCAACCATCCAAACGCGGGATCGGAGCTGACGGTCTGCGCGACCAACTGCGTCAGGTCTTCCGACGCGAGTTTCCCACGCATCCGCTCCACAATCCGCTCGCGCACGGCTGCGAGGGTCTTCGTGTCCGCGATCCGCCCGAGTAGGTGTTTCGGCTCGAAAGCCTTGAGCGAGTCAAATTCAAGGCTTACCTCGACCATGACGTTGCCCGAGGCCACAGGATCGGTCGTTTTGTAGCTCACCGAGGGCCGGGCTGATTGCATCAGCTCGCCCAGTGAGTCGGCTGTCACGGAGACGACACCGTCGTTGAGCGGTCCCGAAAGCGCAGCCGCCTCGGAGCCGGTGAAGTCGCCGACGAGCAGGATGTGGTACGGTTGGCCGTCGGTGGTCACCTTGAGTCCGCCGGGGATGGGGATGTCAACGTCGATGTCGGGTGGTTTCGGCTGATCGGTCATCAGCTGTGTCTCCATTACGTGTCGCTATGACGGTGGCCGGGGTGGCGTCCTCGACGCCGCACCGGGCAGTAGTGTACCGGCGTTCGCCGCTACCCGACAGCGTGGGCGGTACATAACGGGCGAAACGGCATGTGTGCCCAAGCTCGCGGGCTACATCCCCATGGGCTGAGTCGTCCGTACCCACCGGTCGAGTGTTCTCTTGATTAGATATTCGTTGACCGCGCCACCTCCTCCACCGCCGATAGAGCGGCCCACGAGGTTGGAGGCCACGCGGGCATCCGGGCCGGCGCCGAGCCCCGCAGAAGCGAAGCGGTGATCCAACACATAGCCCGCCACGCGCGCAGCTCGGCGCATATTGGCAAGTATCGCCCCGCAATCGTGTGGGTCATATTGCAGACGGTTCCGCAGATAACCCTTCACCTTCTCCTCGACAATCGAATTCATCGTATCTCTCCTGACGTTGTTTCCGGCTGCTCAACGGGAGGTTGGTGCCGGTCCTATCCTAATCTCCGATGTCGACGGTAGGACAACCCATCGCGATCGGGTCCAAGCCGCTGAGATCTTCACCGACTGAGGCCCAGCGTCATCCGCCGATCATCACCGTGGGGCAGCCGACCACAATGACGCCGCCGTGGGCGGTGTTGTCGCCCAGCCGGGCGGCCGGCATGTTGCCGATCAAGACGGTCGCGGAGCCTTTGACGATCGAGTCCGGCGGGCCGGTGCATGTGGCCATGTCGCCCACGCGTGCCGCGGGCATGTTGGCAATCAGCACCGTCGGGCAGCCGGGCGGCATGATCGGCCCGCCTACATGAGGTACGACACCCGTGACCATCGGACAGGTGTGCATGTCACCCACTCTTGCTGCCGGTGGCATTGCCAATCTCCGTCTGTATGGCAGTATTATTGACGCGCAACTCGATTATACCTCAAGAACGTGAGCGGCCTAGCATCTTCTCAGCAGTATTCGCGTCATTCGCCAAACGGATTTTTCGACGCTTCTGCCGGGCAGGCACACGTGTAGCCCGTTCGCTCAGCCGGTGCCACACTATCGCCTTTCTTGGCTCATTTTTTCAATCGGGTCCCTTTCATCGTCCGGCTCCAATCGGATATATTCAATTGCCTTCCCACGCGATACATATCGCAGGTGTACCCACGGATAGGGAGACCCTTTCACCAAGCACGGATGATCGTCCAGCGTGATCCCCGGCTTCGCTACCTTATCAAGCGGCACGATCGTCCTGCAATTTGTGCTTCCATAGTACAGTCTTCCGCCTTTGTCTTTTAGCAGAGCGCTCAGCTCGTGTTCGGCAGTGACTACCGTGTGGACTACACTATACTCCGCCGAATTCTCCGCCGGTAGCATTATCTCCTGTGTACATGTTCCATTCTTAAGATGAACGCGTTTGCATACGAGCCCATTTGGCCTTCTTGATACCGACCAGAGCATAACTTTCGGTTTGTGTTGATTTGGCGGCTCAGCTTTGCCCTCTCCCAAATAGAGCGTTCGCAATTCCTCCTGCGACAGACTCTTATCCAAATATACATCGAGCCAGATAACGGGGTCACTGCTGTCGTAGGAGATACTATCAAGAACACCCTTGTCCTCAGCCTTCCAGGAAAGCAGGGCATATCTGACCTTCATATCGCTTTGATCGAACCAGGCAAGGTGAAGCTGCTGGTTGAGTCCCCAGAAACAGCGGTATGGGGCAAGAGCTGAAAACCCGTCCAGGTTGAATCTCCGTAACGTGGTGCTGCCAGAGCGAAGAATCTGAAAAAGTAGCAACTCTTCTGAATCCTGCTCAAACAGCGGCACCATAAGGCTATCATCCCCTAGCGACAATCCCCAACCGACGGGCTCAGCCTGCTTGGGCAACGCCACTCTCACGGGAGCCCGCACGTCTCCCGTTGCAACATGAGCTGGTGTGAGGTACAGGCTCCCTCCCTTGTCCACCCAATATACATGACCTGTTAGAAACTCATGCGCAGAGACGCACGCAGCTCGCGGGAAAACCTCGCCCTCGACAACAGCTGCCCTAACACAGTGGAGGGGATTTCTTGGGAGCTTGGGACTTAGTTGCTCATAGAAGACCATGTACCCTTCTTCGTGCTCGAGTGTCCAAGATGCAGCAAGCGGCGTGTCTCGCGATTGCTGCCCGCACGCCGATACCGTCGCCGTCCGTATCTGCGCTGGGTGAACTCGCAGGACAGCGGCAGTGGTGTCCGCAACCCGGAAGGCGTCTCTGTATTCCGCCTTGACGCGATAATCCCCCGGCGGTACGGCACCGAACCACTCAAGCAGATCACCGCGAAGCTCAAGCCGCTCGCCCGGTGCAAGAGAGACCCGCTCGGGCCTCCGGGGTTCACTGATATAAGTTCCGTTCCGCCAGAACCATGACATCTGATCCGCAGTAAAGCTAACCCCGTCCGATCTGGTCAGGATCATTCTCAGCGAACGGTTCGTGTCCCGAAGGGACGCCACGTTTGCGGGCACGTCAAAGGTGTGCGACAGGACTACGGTGAAGAAGACCGACTCACCGCGATACGATTCCGTGCGATCGAGGCTCAAGCCGACGATCAGTCCTTGACTCGAATCCGTTTCGGAATAATTCCGATCCGAGCCCACATTCCGACGTGCATGGCATGCCCCAACGACTATCGGAAAAAATCCTACACCAAAAGCGAGCAGCAGCACTACTATGCCACGCCGGTCTGTCGCCATCACATAAGTCATGCTACATGCTCGCAACTGTTCGCGTTCATTCACAACGAGGGTGCCTTCCCCACTTCATTGTCATGATCACCTTGGAACCGTGTCCATCACTTTTCATCCCCCTCCTCATCGAATTCCCCGTCCTCTGGAACCTCCTCTTCCGGCTCCAGTTCCCACGGCGTCGTCTCGCTCTCTACCGGGTCGGGCTCGTCCTCGGGCTCGAGTCGGACGTAATTGATCAGCTTTCCGTCGCTGATGAACCTAAGATGCACCCAGGGGAAATCACTCCCCCTCATAAGGCTGGGACAATCCCGCTGAGTAACAGCAGCATCGACTATTTCCTCCAAGGGGCGCATGGTCTTCCGCATGGTGCTCGCGTAAAATAGCTTTCCCTTGTCATCTGCGAGCAGCAACGAAAGGCCGTACTCGGAGGTCACAGCAGAGCTGACAACTGTCAGATCCGATCCTCCCGCCGCTGAAAAAGAGACGGGATTCTCGGCGGCCCCGTCGGTTGCACTTATTGGCGTGCAGACAATTCCCTCACCCTTGCCGACAACGGACCAGACCATGAGTTTGGGCGGAGGCGGCTCGGCGGGCTCCGAAGTGCCTCCCGTAACTCCCGTCTCGCCGAGGTACATGGACCGAAGCACGTGCACCGGGATGGTCGTGTCCAGATACGCATCAAACCACAGGACAGGGTCCTGGGAGAGCTGGATAGTCCGTGTCGCGAAACCTGACGAAATATCATCCAAGGGCAAGAAGGCGTAGTCGATCTGCCTGCCTTTGGGTTTTGACCAGATAAAGTGCAACCGCACATCCCGCTCGAAGAAGGACACGAACGGGCCGAGGGGGGCGTTCTTACCCAGATCGAGTTCGTACGATTTTGCGGCCCCGCTCGGTTCTATATGAAGCCATGCGCAGTTCTCACGCTTGTTATCCACAAAGGGTACGAGGAAGGACCCGTCCTGTAGTGACAACCCTGATGCGATGGGCGATCCCTTGAAGGGCAACCCTGTTACCTCGACAGGAGGCAGTGGCTTCCAGTTCTCAAGGTCGATGGGCACGAAGAACAGCCGTCCCTTGGTCGTAAACCAGTACAGGTGCCCGGTAGCTTGCGTAGGGCCTGCAATACAGGCAGCATGGGCAGAGACTTCGTCCTCCACGACCGCGGCGCGGATGCAATGCCAGGGGTTTCTCGGCAGGTAGGGGCTTTGCTGCTGGTAGAAGAGCGTGGTGTCATCTTCACGCCCGTGGGCCCATGCGGCGGTATACGGTGCTTCTTTTGCCTGCAGTCCCCATCTGGGCGTGCCTGCAGCGACGATTGCCGCGGGCAGAATCTTCAGATCCACGGGCTCCGATCTAGCGACCGTCGGGATGCTCCGGTATTCGGCCCACACCTCGTACGTGCCTGCCGGGATGTCTCCGAACCATTTCAACAGATCATCGGCCAGCTCGAGCTTCTCTCCGGGCGCAAGGCTGGCTACTTCGGGTGTCCGCGGCGCTTGAATGTAGATCCCGTCGCGGCTGCTGCTGGAGAGCTGGTCAGCGATCCGTTCCTCACCACGCTTCTTCTTCAAGATAAGGCGCAAGGCTCTGTTGGTGGGACTCAGGCTGGCTACACTCACCCGACGCCTGTATGTGTGCGTAACGGTTGCCTGGAAAAACACCGACTCTCCGTATAACCCCTCCTTCCTGTTCAACGTGAACTGAAGCTCGAAACCGTCACTCATACTCAGAACTCCTTCAGATCCACGGCGCCGGATCTAGGTAACCGTTATGTTTGCCGAGACGGACTTGCCGTTCCGCTCGTACTTGACCGCCGCGCTCCCTGCGCTACGACCTGTTACCTCGGCACGCCAATCGTCCTTGGTGGTTACGCGTAGGATCGCGGTATCGCTGGAACTCCACAAAGTATTGGGGTTCTTGTGAGCGCATGTAAGGTTCACCCGACCTTGCTTTTCCCCGTCACCAGGGTCATATTTCCTTTCCGGTCCAAGGGCCAACAGATTCAGCGTGTTGGCGCCCGCTGTGTGACCCACAGTCGGGATGGTTTCCTTCAGAGTCCAACTGCCCCCGCTATTGTCCGCGTGTACGATTTTGGCGGTAATAGCGGCACTGTCTGGATCGTCCTGGAAGAACCCCTCCATTAAGCGGTTCTGGAAACGATCTTTATGCTGTACCTTTACCCTGTCGTAGAAGCGAAGGGTCAGCGCGCACGCGCCGCAAAACTCCTCTAATTCATAATAGGACATCATACACTTAAAGCAGTAGTGCTGGTCATGGTCCTCCGGGAAGCAGTTCGCCCTTGGATTGACCACCGTAATCGTCTGCGCGGCGCTGGCCGCTGGTGTATACGTGACGTTAGACAGTAGATCCGCGGTGTTGGCATGCCGGAGGAAGAAGCCGTGGGCCATTTCATGGGCCGTAGTCTTGCTCTGCAACCCGGCATAGGACGCGGGGAAAGGCGCGGTGTGCTGTGCAACCATCAACTTTCCGTCGCCGAGCGAGTATCCGGCCCAATGACCGAGGTTTTCTTTTGCGTAGAGCATGTAGATTCCTTCACCGGTGCCCTTGATATTCCGGTCCCTAGGCTTTGTTAGGTCATTATCGGGGCCAGTAGCAGGGAGTGCCTCAACCGCCTTTTTGAGAATGTCATTGCACAGATTGATGACGTCGATGGCTCCTTTGCCGACCTGGCAGAACGGAGGAATCAATCCCTGTTTATAGATATTTTCATACTCGGCGTCCTCTGGATTCTTGCCGGCCGGTCGGAAGTTGTCCATATTCTCAAAGCCGTTCGTGGTGTCAACGCCGCCGTTAAACACGTCAATCAGGCTCTGTCGCCAACCGGCGAGCGGCAATGTCTTCTTATCCGCATCCTTGGGGCCTTCGATCTCGGTAAAGGCATGCTCGTAATAGCCCCTGATCTCGTTCCAGTTGATATCGCCGGCGGCAAGGCCGTTGGCCAGAAGCAGCAATCGGATATTCACCTTACGCCAGATGACGAACCTCCCGGTGCAGTACGCCCTGGGTTTGGGGATGACTTTCTTATCGTCGTCAATGAGTTTTACCTCAACCCCGTTGATCTTGGTATCCCGGAGATCCTTGCCTCCATCATTGGCAAGCCAGATCAGAAAACGGTAATTGTCACCCCCGACAGGCAAAGGCCTGAAGACAAAATCAGCTATCCCGATCTTGAGCTCTTCTCCGCCGTCGGCCAGCTTCTCAACCTTGGGCTTCAGCTTCACCCACATCTTTTTGTAGCCCAGGATTGTACTTATCTGAACATATTCGAGACCCTTATCGCCTGTGGTATCGACGGTATCAGGGGTGGGTGGTTTGACGTAGGGCACACCCTTAATCACTTCGTTCGCCTTGACACCCGGCTTAGCGTCCGATGGCTTCCTGTGACCTCTAAACCACACAAGTGAGTTATCGTCGGCTTTTGTCGGGTTGGTCTCCGTCCGGTTATACTTCTTGAAGAAGTCTCTCAGGCATTTCTTTACAGGGTCCTTATCGGCGTGAACGTCTGTTTCTTCGACAGGATCCTTAACCTCCAGGATCACGTTGACCGTTTCTTCCAAATCGACCTGTGTTTCCGCCCCCTCGGCGCCCTGGAACTTTCGGACAATGACTCTAAACGGTGCGGCAGGCCAAACGTCCTTCATCCATTTCCGGTTCGCCCGCCTATAGTAATCGGGTCGGGAGACTGTATCCCCATTCGGAGAGCCGGTTTTCCCGAGCAGATTCGCATCGACTTCGGGCACGGTATGATTGTCAGTGACCAGAAGGCGATAGACCTCATCGCCGGTGGGATTCTTCACGACCTCCTGAGGTGTGGCCGCCTTCTTGCTGTCCTCATCAACCCCATCAGTACCGCGGACGACGTTGGGGATACACTTCGGAGGCTCTTCCAGCGACGCTCCGGAGTCCTTCTTCAATATATACTCACAGCGATATTTGTCCTTATGACGCTTTACGTATTTTTCACCAAGATAGTGCAGGGAGATTTTGTACTTGACCGGGGTAAGCTTGAGGATCGTGTACTTCTTCTCTGTACCCGCTCGTTCCTTGTTTCCCTTGTCAGCCATCCTCAACTCCAGTCCTGTGGCCTCGGGCTACCCCTATTCTTCTGCCTTAGGCTCATCGGCGACTTCAAGAAAGTCCCACTCATAGTCATACCGGTCTTTTAGGCGAATCGATGCGGCGGCCGGTGCATCAATTTCATCCACACGCACGACACCGTCACCGCCTGTGGTCGGCTCGGTCACGTCTTCTTTGACCTTCAGCTTGCACTTCTCCCCGCCCACAGGCTTGCCGGCAGCATCTATAACCTGGAACGCGAACCAGGTCTTTGCCGGCTCGGCCGGCTCCACTTCTTCATCTTCATCGGGCTCGGCCTCGTACTCGACATTCTCGCCCGCGTCGGCATCGACGGCCTCGTGGGCTTCGTCCGGTGGCTCTGGCATGACAATAAGCTCCGTTTTCAGTTAATCTTGACCAGGCCGCCCTGGACCTTGACCATGGCGCTTCCGTTGAGGGAAACGGTGGGCGCTTTCAGCTCGATCTGGGCCGGGTCCATGGTAATGGTCGAGCCGCCCACCTTCAGCTCGATCTTGCTCTTGGCCTCGATGGTCACCTGTGTCGCCTTGAGGGTGTAGTTGTTCTTGGTGTCCTCCGTGTGGTCCTTCTCGAACTTTTCCTCGACCTTGCCCTTGACGGTCAACAGGAGGTCTTTCTGAACCTCCTTGTCTTCTTTGCCCTTGACGGTAAGGTGCCGTTCCTCGCCGATCTCCTCCTTGTGGTCGGCATCGACCTTTTCGTTGCGGTTTTTCTTGACATGGTCGAACTTGTCGTTGTCAACGACCAGGTGGCGGTCGTGCTCGATGGTCTCGAAACTGTCGCTCTTGACACGGATGTGCAGGTTCCTCTCGCCGCGGATGAGGATCTGCTCTTTCCCTTTCAGGTCCTCGAAGCGAATCTCGTTGAAGCCCTCGCCGCCCTTGCTGCTTAGCGTCTTGATGGTGCTCTTGGTCTTCTCCTTGGGAAGCTCGTAGGGCGGCATGTGATCTGCGTTGTAGACGCGGCCGGTGATGATGGGCTTGTCCGGGTCGCCCTCCAGAAAGTCGACGATGACCTCCTGCCCGACGCGCGGAAGGAACATCATGCCGTAGTGCCCGCCGGCCATACCCTGGCTGACGCGGATCCAGCAGGAGTCGGTCTCCTTGAACTCCCCCTCGCGATCCCAGTTGAACTTCACCTTCACCCGCCCGTATTCGTCGGTGTAGATTTCCTCGCCGGACGGTCCAACAACGCGCGCGGTTTGTGAGCCGCGCACGACGGGCCACGGTGTGACGCGCGGGGGGCGATACGTAACCTCCGCCGGAATACACTCGAACCGGCATGAGTACACAGGCGCGTCATGCTCTATGAGACCCGACCGTGCAACATCCTCGATCAGATTCGGAATTGACAAGGCTTCGAGGGCACTACGACCGGATGCAGCCGCAGTGCTCGGCAAGTCCTTCGATACCTGACCGGCGTGATAGAGCCAATGCGTCAACGCCCTATGTGCCGTCTGATCGCCCGCCTTCAATCGAGACGCGATCTGCAGTAATCCCTCCGCCAGCTCGCGAATTACCTTATTATCGTTGTTCCGGGCCTGCAATAGCGATTGATAAATCCGGGAGTCCAGGAGACTTCCCCGTCCGTCGGATCCGGTCGAGGTGCCCTCAGTGGCCTGCTTCCCTTCGTGTGTGACCGACGTGACCAGAAATGATCCGTTGACCGCCTCGGCGGGATGCTCGATCAGGTCGAACGTGTGACCCGGAATCAGTCTCGCACAGTTGCTTTGACCGACACCGAGAATACGGCCCGACTCGAACTCCTCACTCCGCAATTGGGCGATCTTCTGGCCTGTACTCTGTTCCAGATACTCTCCCGGGTAATCACTGAATTCCAGACCGGTATCCCGCTGGCAATCAGCTTTCGATTCCAAGTTGAGTTTGGGATTCTCGAAGTCGAAGTCATTGAGCACGACGGCGCCGGGGCGAACACATTGTCCCACCCGGAAGCGGAACACGTGCTCTTGCGTGACTGCCATTTCGGTCGGTGGATGGTATGGAAGATCAGCGTCGCCCTCGATGGCGGCGTAGTCGCCGGAATCGGCCAGGACCAGAACGTGGGCATCCTCCGCCTGTCTGAAATACCAGCGGATTCCCTCCTCTTCCATCAACCGGGCGATGAAGTTGTAGTCCGTCTCCCGGTACTGGACGCAATAGTCGCGCGGCGTGTATTCTCCCTTGAGCTGGGAAAGATCGAACCGGTCCGAAGCGACCCCCGCGTCGGTCAGTACCTTTATGATAATGTCGTTCGTCGATGTCTGCTGGAAGATCCGCGAGTTGTACCGATGTGTCAGCAGCCACACCTCGGGCACGAGCTCCGCGCGGAAGTAGGTCTGCCCGGATGTTTCACCGGTTATCTCGAACCGACTGACGATGCCGTGAAACCATCGCGTGCCCGACTCCGTTTCGACACTCAGGACTCCTGCCTTGCCGACAACGTCGTCGAAAGCAATCGTCTCGGACACACATGAAAGCTCTATCTCAAAACGGTAGAGTTGACATAGCCCCTCCACCCCACGATACCTTACGACCAGAAACTGGTCTTTCTCCCCGCCTTCGAGCTGAAAGACTAGTTGCGCCTGGCTCAAATCTTGCGTCAATGCCATCGGCACAGGCTCCTACACACGGTGTCACGGACAGTGGATTCATTCCCTGACACTCTATATCCTCGCTTCCCAAAGTCGACTTCGTACATATACAAGGTCTCTATGCGAGAACCGGTCACACCGCGTCATCAATTCCAAACACACACCCCGTCAAAAGCTAGGCGGAAAAGGTGTACGTGAATTCTCCCGCCTCATCGGTGCCCATGGTTACCGACGAGGGCATCTGTTCCTCACCCATTCTTTCCAAAATCCGCCGCGACAACTGCGGCAATATCCTCTGGTCCAACAGGTGATCAACCTGCCTGGCCCCGATGTCCACCTGATTACACTGAGCGGCGATTGCGTCGTAGACGGAATCCTCCACGTTGAAGTCCATCTTGTGTGCATCGGCCAGGCGTTTCGCCACCTTGGCCACCTTCATCCGCGCGATCGACTTGAGAATGTCCTCACCAAGGGTAAAGAACGGGACGACGGTCATTCGCGCCACCAACGCCGGCTTGAAGTGCTCCCGCAGTTGCGGGTAGATCGCCTCGTTCAGATCTTCGTAACTGACATCCTCTTCCTGCTCACACATGCTTTGTATGATGTCCGTGCCGATATTGCTGGTCATGATGATGACGGTGTTCTTGAAGTTGATGATCCGCCCTTCGCCGTCCGCCAGCGTGCCCTTGTCGAACACCTGATAGAACAGGTTCATCACGTCCGGGTGAGCTTTCTCCACTTCGTCCAGCAGCACGACCGAATAGGGATGTTGCCGGACCGCTTCGGTCAGCACACCACCCTCGCCATATCCCACGTACCCCGGCGGCGAACCCTTAAGCTGCGAAACCGTGTGCGCCTC
The DNA here is from genome assembly GCA_964548955.1 of uncultured Phycisphaeraceae bacterium. Lineage (GTDB taxonomy): Bacteria > Planctomycetota > Phycisphaerae > UBA1845 > UBA1845. The sequence goes on along the minus strand of CAZJTP010000006.1, from coordinate 35,181 downwards.
CATGAACTCCGACATGTTGATCGTCGTGAGGAACTGATCCCCGCCGAACAACAGGTCGGATATGGCAAGCCCCAACTCCGTTTTTCCCACGCCGCTGGGGCCTACGCACAGGAACGCACCCAATGGCTGCGCGGGATTCCCCAGACCCGCTTTCCCCGTCCGCAGCTTCTGGGCGATGACCGACAGCGCGTGATCCTGACCGACAACGCGCTCGCGCAGACGATCCTCCATCTGCAGCGTTGCGGCGATTTCATCCTTAACCATGCTCCCCACCGGAATTCCGGTCCAGTCCGAAACGATTGCAGCCACCGCGCTCGCATCGACGTGAGGATGGAGCAACGGTGAATCATCCTGAATCTTGCGAAGCGCTTCCATGGCATCGCCTATCTGCTGGCGGAGTGACGCATCGTTGTCAGCACCGGCGGGGGCGACCGTCTCTATGTCTTTCGTCTTGTCAGCTTCACTCGCTTTCCCGGCTGACTTACCGTCACCGTCACCCGCCGTCCCCTCCGCCGACGTGAACTCACGAAGCCGCGACCGCAGTTCGATGATCCGATTGACGGCAGCCAGCTCCTCCTGCCAGCGTTTTTCAACCTGCTGGCGCTCTGCCAGCAGCGAGTCGCGCGTCTCCTTCATCTCCGCAAGCATGTCCTCGTCCGGCGAAAGGCCGCTGGCCTGATCGCGCTTGACTGCGGCAATCGCCGTGTCCAGATGGCTGAGCCGCCGGTCGATGTCCTCGAGCAACGCCGGCTTTGTGGTCAAACCGACCGCGACCCGCGCGGCGGCTGTATCCAGAAGATCGACCGCCTTGTCCGGCAGGAATCGCCCGCTGATGTACCGGCTGGAGATCGAGACCGCAGCGGAAACGCCCTCATCAAGAACGACGACCTTATGATGCTTCTCATACTTTTCTTTGAGACCCCGCAGCATCACGGTGGCGCTGTCGATGTCCGGCTCATCGCAGCGAACAAGCTGGAACCGCCGTTCGAGTGCCGCATCCTTCTCAAAGTATTTCTTATATTCCGCCCAGGTGGTGGCTGCCACGGTTCGTAGCTCACCGCGGGCGAGCGCCGGTTTGAGCAGATTGGCTGCATCACTTCCGCCGGCCGCCCCGCCCGCCCCGATCAGGGTATGGGCTTCGTCGATGAACGTGATAATCGGCTGCTCACTCGCCTTGATCTCCTTGATGACGTTCTTAAGCCGGTTCTCGAATTCTCCTTTAACGCTGGCACCGGCCTGTAAAAGGCCGAGATCGAGTGTAATCAGCTTGACACCCTTGAGTGCGGGCGGAACATCTCCCTCGATGATCCGCAAGGCCAGCCCTTCGACGATCGCCGTCTTCCCGGTTCCCGGCTCACCGACGAGGATCGGATTGTTCTTCCGCCGCCGCGCGAAGATGTCGATCAACTGGCGGATTTCGTGATCCCTACCGAACACAGGATCAATCTCGCCGGCCTTGGCTTTGGCGGTCAGATCAACCGTAAACTGGGCAAGCGCGGCACCGTCCGTCGGAGCAGGGCCTGCAGCGACCTCGCCGCCGGCCGGTGCCTCGGCCGATCCCAGAACGATCTCGTGGAAGTGGTCCCGAAGCTGATCAACATCGATGCGGTCGAGTTCCGGCGTGTACTCGCCGACGCGAGTGTGCGAAGGGTTCAGCGCAAAGGCCAGAACCACCAGACCCGACCGGATCTGATCGAACCCGAACTCATCTGCCAGAACCGCCGCCGATTGGAACAACTCCACCATCTTCGGCGACAGCGCCGGTTTGGCGCGATGGCCCGCGGGCAGCTCCTCCAGGATTCGCTGCAGTGCCCGGCGAATCTGGGCACGATCCACCTTGAACGTGTTGAAGATCTGCGTGACGTCACCGGAAGTATCGTCCAGCATCCTGAGCAGCAAGTGCTCCGGTGTCACCTCAAAGTGACCACGCGACTGGCAGAGAGTGGTAGCCCCCTGGAGCGACCGGATGCAGTTCGGGTCAAACCGGGGGATCAACTTCCGAAGCTCTTCAGCTTTTACGGATCCAGCCATACTCAATCATTCCTTACCAGCAACACCGGCCCGAATCAGCCCACCGACACAGCGGTCTACGGACCGGTTCCCACGCTTAACCGGATCATGCGGCCTTGCTTTCGGTCAATCCATCCGTCGGTTCGACCGGAACAAGCGAAACACGGGTCGCGGAAGCGTTGAACGTCACCGAAGTCTCCGGCATCGCGTCCGTTCGCACCCAACTTGTGAACCCGAGGCGACCTGCCTCACCATCCGATAACAGCCGCATCTCAGGAATCTCACCGGCGCGCAGCCGGAGTTCAAACGTAAATGACATCGGGTCCGCACAGTAATGCTTCACCAGCGCGCGCGTCTGTGCAAAACGAGGCCCGTCCGGCAAAAACGAAAGATACGTGGTCCAGTCCATCGGACCGACCTTTACGTTAAACGCACCGCTTAGATCGTAGATCTCCTCGCCGACCGTCAGATCACAGCCCAACGTGCTGTTGACCTTGCCGGTGAAGTTCTGATCGGCGGGTGATATCGGTACCCATCGTCCACCGCATTGCTGGACCTCGATCGGCAGATCCTCCCAGTAGTCCAACAGCATGCCTTCAAGCGTTACAGCCGACCGCGGGCGCTGCGTCAGAATCCCCGCGTAGCGCAACAGGCGAATCGGCTTAACACCCAACGTTGCCTCGTCATACGCGGGAGAGCAACCAATCAACCACAGAAGGTAATCGGTAATCACGTCTCGGCCGGGCATTCCGAAGGACTTGTCATACCGGTATTTCAGCCAACTGCGGAAAAAGAGCGAGATTAGACGGTGGTGGAAGATGTCCAGAAAGTCGCGCACCGGGGTCGATCCCATGCTCTGCCCGGCGGGTTGCGGCTTGCCCGTTGCGTCCAGCTCTGCATCTTCTCCTGGTAGCGTCGCGGACTGCCCGCCGGATCGTAGAACGTCAACGGCATAGTGCAGGGGCAACGGCGTACTGACGCCGTAAAGCCCCATGAAAGTCACCTCAACCTGATAGTACGATGTGTCGGAGGCGGTATCGCTGCAATGCTCAATCCGACGCACATCGGTGGCGGGGAAAGCGAGCGAGACGTCCGGTCGGAACCGGAATGATTCACGGCCGACCGGACCGCGATCACCCACAAGGACACGCCCGCCTCCATACCGTTCCAGTAGCCAGATTACCTGAAAGAAGTCGAACTCCCAACCGCGAGTCAGCAAACGTTGCAGCAGCGGGCTGTCGTCGGGCGTCATGCTCGTTGTCATACCGTCTATCCGACCCATGTCACGCACTCACCCTCGATCCCGCGGGCGTCAATTGCTCACCCCAACGCGGAGGAAACGCATGCACCTGCCCGCTTCTGGTGAACCGGACGGTCAGTTGAGAGTAAGCATTGATCGTTGCGTAAAGCCCCATGAACCGATCCAGGATCGCCGAGAACAGGTAGGCATCGCCCTCACCGGCAAAATGATCCTCGTTCAGATCGACATCGATCCGCGATCCGCGAACGGCGGCTCCACGGATCAACCGTTCATCGAATCCCGTCGTGATGCTCACAATCCCGTCCAAAAGACGTTGATGGGCCAATGCTCGTTGGGCGTCATGCTCAGACTGAAAGTCATACACCCGCAGCAGTTCCTTGAAATGCTGCACCTCGGTGAGCGAGACGTGGTTCAGTGTCATATGCGAGATGAGACGCCAGTGCAGCGCCTTGCCCATGGGCGGACTGATTGTCGGTGTCGGGCTGAGCAGGTTCTTAAACGCCGTTGTTGGCGGCGAGCTGTCGGTCGGCTCACAGATGTCACCGGCTCTAAGCGCACCGGGCAGGTTGCGATTCGTGCAGGTCAGCTCGATCGAGGCCGTTTCCTCACCGGGGAATCCGCCGTCTTTTGCACCGGTGACGAACGAGATGAACGTATCGGTGCCGCGGCGCGGGTCTCCCCCCACAATGTTCGGGGTCACGTGCGTTTGATAGTACGTCGCCTCCCGCGGATCGGCCGTCGCCATATGACTAAACGAGTAGAACGGCTCATATATGTGTGACGTGAGGCCGTCAGCACGAGTAACGCCGGACACCTGGTCGACCGAGTAGATCTCCAGATGACGACGATCGGCGACGCCCGATTGGGCCGGCTGGATCAAGTATTGTGTGCGGTCGTGCCGCAACCGGATCGGGTCGGCGCTGTGGGTGAACAGGTTGATAATCGGTACGCAGTGAAGTCGGACGTTGTCCCGAGAAACCAGGGGGAACGATTCCAACCGGCGGTTGAAGGTCACCGCAAGCTCCATCGTGTTGCTCAGTTCGAGCCGGCGAACCGCCTCGTCCAACCCCGTAAAGTCAACAAACAGAAACCGCTCCTTGAACGCGAAGTACTCCTGCAGCAGGCGATAACCGGAAAACGAACGGGACGGATAAGGCAGCACACCCTCGTCGCGATCCAATCCGCCGGGTGCTATTGTATTGTCACCCAGCACGACCTCGCGACGGTCGTGTGAGGACGATCCGTCACTGACCGCCACGCTCTCGGTGTGGGCTGCGAGCAGGAGGTATAAGGTAAACGTCGTCCGGGGGTCACCCGCAAGATGGAAGCGGACCGAGTCCAGCTCCAGGTTCTCGAGAGCCGCCTTCTCCGATGCCTGCAACCGTATGACCAGCCGAACGGGCCTCGCCGCCTCCGTCTCGAGACGGACTTCCCGCACCCGCCAGGGACGCAGCTTCACAGGCCAACTTGAGCGATATCGGCAGCGCGTGCCCTCTACCGCGCTGCTGGCGAACTCCGCGCCCGTTTGAACGACAAGCGGTGCCTGCATCGCCTCGATATCCGGCAGGAACTCCAGAACCGTCATTGAGGGAATCGGCCTGAGGTAGTGAGGCCAGAGCAACGCCATGATGTTGGCAGTGAGTTCCGGCAACTCGTCGTCCAGTTTCTGGCGGATGCGACCACAGAGAAAGGCCGTCCCCTCCAGCAGACGCTCCACGTCGGGATCCGATCCGCGGTCAGCCAGAAACCTCGCTATCTCCGGGTTGGCGCGGGCAAACTCGGGGCTCACATCACGAAGATAACGCAACTCATCCTGGTAATACGTGTTGCTCACGGAATAGTTCCATGTTTGACACTAGGCGCGCGGGTCGCGGTCAACACCATCCGATCGCAAGACCAATCGCATGGGAACCACCGCTTGCGGCAACTCGCGAAGCCGCTAAAACCGCAAAATCCAAAGGCTAGCTTGCAAGGCGATGATTCACCCGGGATCGAGTTCGCGGAGGCTTCGCTGCATTACATGCCGGCTCGTTCCCCGCCTTCTATCGAGTCGATATAACAATTGCAGCGATTCCCAAGCCCTCCATGGTGAATCGTCCAGGCGCAGCAAGCTACCGAGACAACCACCACCTAGTCGAGCACGTCGAACTGGCCGCCGCCGGAAACGGTTGTTTCGTAGTAAACGCGGTGTTCACCGGTCCGGCCAACCAACGTAGCCTCGACGCGAAACGACAACGTGTGTGGCGCATCCTCCTCGACGACGCGGCTTACACGAACGCGACGGAGTCTGGGCTCGTACTTCTCGATCGCCACCCGGACAGCCTCCTGGATCGCATGGACGTAGTCACCGCTTCCGATCGTCAGATCAGTCAGGGCGGGCAGGCCGTAGTCCGGCATCGCCTCACTTAACCCGTGACGCGCGTTGAGCAGACGCTGCAGGTGACGACGAACCGAACTCATTAAGGCTGCGACGTCTTCCGTTGCCGACGGCTCGTTGTATCCCCCGCGACGACTGCCGACGGCAGCAATACGCTCAAGCAGCGTCTGCTCACGCCCCATCCACTGGATCCTCCCCCGAGAACGCTCCTCTACACGGCTCAATAGCCATCTTACCTACACCACTCAAGGCCTACGCCAAGCTATGCTCTGCCGTGAATTCCTTCTCGGCACGCACGGTGGAACCGAGAAAGGATTCTCGGTCCGTCGCGAGCCCGCGGATTCAACACCCTCTAGCCACCCGGTGAGCGCCACTTGTCCATCTCGACCACGCTGTCCGGCATCCAGTTCCATTCAATCTCCTCGTAGACAAAGCTAACCTGCTCCATATGCCGGTAGCTCTCGTTCGTCGGTACGAAACTCATCGGCATGTAGGGTTGAATGTCCACGATCCGGGCCTGTCGCAACGTGATCTCGTAATATTTATCCTCCGATCGCGTGGCCGGGTCGATCCGGTAGAACGTAAGCACCACCTCGGCGAGATTCTGGCCCGTGCACAAGGCCTTGTGAAAACCGGGCGTGGCCTTGTCGATAACCTTCACGATCCGCATCGGGCTGTGAACACGAACACCGGACGCCATGCCTGTGCTCGGCTCGACCGGCTGATGGATGTTGTGTTCGATCTCGAAGATATCGGAGGTGCCCTCACGCATCTCCTTCTCCGAGGATCCCGGATACTCCGCCACTTTGAGGTTACATGGGGTTGGCATTACCAATCTCTCCTCTTACTCGGGCAAAGGCGATCCGACCCATCTTCGAGCCCCACCATGAAACCCCAAGCCGGGGCGGTGCCTTGCGCCATTCTCGATGTTTGACCAATTCCTTGTGACCGCTTGGCATCTATCGCGGTCAACCCGGAGACAACATAGAACCTTGAGCACACACCGTGCCAACGGCGGTCAGACCACGGATGCGGCGTTTGCCGAAGACGTTACCTTCGGTGATAGCGTAACTTACGTGCTGACAGCCCCAGTCGCGACCCGTCCCCAAGTCACAGACCGGCGCTCGATTATGGGCTCCGGTGCCCACCGTGACACCATAAGTGGGCTCACAGAACCAGCCGACCGTCAACACAAAGGGTTGACCCGCCGAAGCAAGCCAGCCGTTATTAACTGGGCGGCGGATCAAATTGCCCGACCATCGAGAGCTCGACCTCCACACCTTTCAGCTTGAAGTGCGGGATCATCTGGATCTCGGACTTGAACATCCCCGGTTTGCCGGGCACTGGCTGGGCCGTCACTGCGATCTCCTTGAGCGGATATTTAGCGGCCAGTTTGTCGTCCAGCGTCCCCTGTCGGCAGTACTGCTTGAGCCACTTGTTGATCTCACCGACCATCTTGTCGGCATCCATCACCCGCCCCATGTTCTCGCGCCAGATCACCTTCAGGTAATGAGCGAGCCGGCAAGAGATCATCAAATATGGCAGCGACATGCCGAGCCTTGCCCGCGTCTCATCCTCCTTGCCCTCTGCGGTATCGGGGAACTTTCCGACCCGCTTGGCCGACGGCGCGTCGAAGAAGGCTGCATTGTCCGAGCCTTTTCGCATGACCAGCGGCGTGAAACCGAAGTTGCACAAGTCAACGTCCATGTCCTCAGAAATCAGAGTCTCCGTAGGAATCTTAGTCTGATACTGGCCCATCGACTCATACTGATGAAGCGGAAGATCCGGCACGGTACCTCCGCTGGTGGGACCAACGACGCTGTTGTACCAGCCGAACTTGGCGAAGCTCTCGGTCATGCGCCCGGCCATCGCGAACGAGGCGTTGCCCCACAGGTACCGGTCGTGGGTCTCGACGCGTACGTCCTCCTCGAACGTGAAGTCCTTAACGTCCTGGTCTTCGACGGTGTACGGCTTGCGGAGCAGAAACCGCGGCATGCACAAACCCATATAGCGGGAATCGTCGGAGTCGCGGAACGAGTTCCACTTGGTGTACTGCGGCTGCTCGAAGATCTCATACATCTCGGCCATTTTGGGAAGACCCGTAAACGAGTCCTCCTTCTTACCGAACATGGTCGGATCGACACTGCCGAGGAACGGGGCTTTAGCCACAGCCGCCACACGCGATACCTCGCTCAGCAGTTCCACATCGGGCGTGCTGTGACCGAACGAGTAATTCGACACCATAAGCCCGATCGGATTGCCACCGAACGTGTTGTACTGATCGCGGTAGACCGTTTTGAACAGGCCGGACTTCTGCCAATCCGGGCTGTCCTGGAAGTCTTCCAGTAAATCTTGCTTGGACGAGTTGAGTACTTCGATTCGGATGTTCTGGCGGAACTCCGTGTTGTCCACCAGATATCGCAGGCTTCGCCATGCGGATTCCAATTCCTGGAACGTCTTGTTGTGAAGAACTTCATTGACCTGTGCGCTGATCTGCTGATCGATCTCGGCGATGAAATCGTCGACCACCTGCTTGCTGATGGTCAGCTTCTTGATATCGAGCCCGGCGGCCTTTTGAACGATGCCCGCGATCCCCTTCCGATACAGATCGCGGTACTCGCTGTCGAGATCCCACCCATCGATCAACGCGTCTACGGCAGAGGTGTCTGCCGCGGCGGCGGGGGCGGCCTGGGGCTGTTGCGGTTGTTCTGCCATGTCTTGTTTCTCCGTGAAGGTCAAGTCCCGGCGATCACGCCAATCGGTGATCCGCCCGGTTGGCTTCGATTCGTATCCTTATTGCGCGGGCGTCTCCGGCTCAGAAGGTGGGGCGTCCCCCGCAGGTTCCGGCGCGGGTGCGTCACCTGCTTGAGCGGGCGGCGCCGCCGGCTCCGCAGCCGGAGCAGCGGGTGCTTCCGCCGCCGAAATCATGGCCACTATCTGATCGCGGACAGCCGGGTCCTTGATGGCGTCCAGTAGTTGCTTCTGAGCAGCCTTATCTCCCATCTTGGGGCGAAGTGCCTTGATCGCGTCACGAAGCTCGACCAGGTTCTTGAGCTGTGGAACCTGACGGGCGATCGACTCAGGGCGAAAGTCCTTCAACGTGCCGAACTTGAGCGACACGGGCAACTCGCCGCTGCCGCTGATCCGGTCGGACACGGTGAGGTCCATCGAGAGGTTGAAACTCTGCATGACGGAGTCGAAGTTCGACTTGTTGATGTCAACCGGTTTGCGGTCGTAAATCGCTCGTTTGTCATCCTTGAGGGTGTAATCCCCAGTCACAAGCACGCGAAACGGTAGTTCCGGTTCCGCCCCGCCACGAAGGCGGTCCGAGATTGCGATGTTGACTCGCGATTCGCGAGCCTTGGAAGCTCCCTTGGCCATGATCGACTCCTATCTATTGACTACCCTTCGGATCATTTGCCGGACGGCTCGGCGGCGAGCGCGGCCAGCGGATCCAACTGACACAACCACGCGAACGAATCGCGGACACATTGCAGTGTTTCCGGCGTCGGCGCCTTCTGCGACATCGTCAGCGATTTCCGACAGCGGTACAGCGTTTGGGCAACGGCCACGGCGAGCGACGGTTCCCACTCGTCGATATGATGCCGTGTGATCTCATCGTGGCATTCCTCGAGCAGCGGCGCCGCCAGTTGCAGACGCTGTCCCTCGTAACACAACTGCGCAATGCGAAGACGCCATAGGAAACGATCACGCCGTTGCGTGCAAGTTTTAAGCCCGTCGTGAAGCTCTTTCAACGCCTCCTTGAGCTTACCCGAGCCTGCCAGTTTCCTTGCCTTCTCCGACGCTTCCGCCAGCTTTCCATCAGTGGTGCCGACGGCTGCACCCTCTGTGCCGCCCTTCGCCGGCGCGACGTCCGCCTCGATCCACATCTTGGTCTCGCCACTGCAAAGCGGTGTACCGTTGCGGAACCGAAGCTCGAACAGCCCATCTCCCAGGCGGCTGACGAGGCCTGCCGTCTGGGCCATCACCGCCTCGCGGGCCTTGTCGAACGTCGATCCCAGACCGGCCATGGCCGCACAGACGTAACGTTGCAGATCCAGCCAAAGCGGATCATTGGACCTAAATGCCGATTCCGCATTCTTGAGCAGGTGCTCCCAGAGGCCGTTGCCATACTGGTGGGTCAAGGCATCCACCACTGACGCTTCCGGCGGTTCGATCTGGGACTTGCCGGCGTCCGAAGTCGGCAGCGAAATCTTCGACCACTTCAGGACCCGGGTGACGGCATACGGTATCGGATCCGTCACGTCGGCCTTGCGAAGGAACGTGGAGGCTGCCAGGATCGCGTTCAACGCGCCACTAGCGTCCGCCACCTCACCGGCTGTGAACGCCACTCCGCCGGCTGCAGGTGCCCCCGGAGAAGTCGTCGCGCCGTCGTCAGTCGGCGGTGCTACAGCGGGTTTTGGACGCTTGGCTGCGTGTTCCTTCAGACCCCGTTTGAACTTCCCGAAGTCGGGCGGTTCGTCGGGCATCTTCTCCTTCAGTGCAACGTTGAGCTCCTCCACCCGGGTCACGCAAGCATCCAGCGCATCGAAGTCGTCGGGTTTCGGCTGGTTGTCCCGTAACCACTGCTGCTCGGTGAACCTGTTGGCAAGTGCCTCAATCCGTGCCTTGCGGCGGCGCGGACGCGGCGGGTAACAATCATCCCAGAAGTTCTTTACAAGCTCGGTGAGCATTGCCAACATCGCGGACAGCCCGGCATATGAATATAGCTGGAACAGGGCATGTCCTAGCGAGGTTGCGATCTCAACGTCTTTGGATTTACTACGAAGGATGTTGGTCGCATTCTGCTCGATCAGGTACCAGTCAGGCTCGTCAGCCTCAATCCGGCCCACCTTGGACATCTCCGCACCGATGGCAAGGTACTCTTCGTCGTCCGCGACATCGGCCCCGCATGGCTGCGGACCGGCAATCGGGTTCTTCCCCAAGTCGAGAATCGGCGTTTCGTCAAGTGGTGGCATCGCCCTCACCTAGGCGAGGTGTGTCCTAAGCGAACACAGCCCGAATCCAGCGCCCCGAATTGAGACAACTCAGGGGCCAGCCGGATCTGGGGGGTTAACCAACCCGCCCCGCGATAAAAAATCCGTGCCTATCCGCAATGACCGAGCAAACCCGCTCAGCCGGCCCGACTCCCAAGCTTCCCCGTGGTCGAGCACACCCTCAGAATAAGCGTGTGCCAACAACACTGAGCCCACCAGAATACGTGCTTATGCGGTAAAGTCAAGTTGCCGTAACTGCATGGCACACGAAGTCAGCCCAGCTTCCACCCGAACCCAGCGGTGGAAACGGACGTTCAGGTCCATCTTTCGTATCGTCCACTCCGCCGGTCGTCTCGACCGCCGATAGATCATCCAGATACGGCAGAGCGTTTGACAGCGGCGCCAGCAGCAAGAAGTCCTCGGCCACGACGTCGCGCGCGATGACGGTCAGATGACCGGCCTCATGGTCCGGTTCACCGGCCACGATCAGCGACAGCGACCGACGGGTAAGGTTCAGCCGTGATTCCAGCCACCGAATCCAGCCGGCGGTTTGAGCGTCCAGCGAGAGGCGCATGGCCAGGGGGAAACGAAGCGTCGGCTCGAAGCCTTTCGACTCGTGTCTCGCCAGGTTGTCGCCCCAGCTCATCGCAAGGCGGAGCCACGCGTCCGACTCCTTGACCTTGATACCGCCCCTTGCCTCCTCAAACCAATCAGTCAGCTTGATTGCCTTGCCGGCTGCCAGCCACGACGTGTCGGATGAATCGGCGTTGATGCCGGTGAGGTCCACAGCGCGGTCGCCGAACATTGACTCGAAGCGCCCCGGTGAGTTCAGGAAGCGCGGCACCTCCCGCCGTAAAGCCAACAGGTCACGGATCGCGCGGGATGCGCCGACCAGATGATCGCTTGTGGGTCCCGGCCACTGGGCTGTCGGCACGCCCGCGTAAAAACACATGGGAAACGGACGACCCCGCATGTCCCCGCCGTAGTCGAGGAACGAGGCGAACACCGTCATGCCTGATTTTGGAAGGCGGATTGCGCATCCGGAGACCGGAAGCTTGACGACCGACTTCCCCTCACCGGCTAAACGACTGCGGTACTGCTCGAATCCTTTCAGAACCCAATCATTGAATTCGACCGCCCATTCTTCGTCGGCGCGTGAGCTGTAGTAATCCGGATACGTGGGCAGCTTGCCGAACCACCGGATACGCGGATCGGGCTTCAACCTGGCCGACTTTGATTTGAAAAGTCTCCCAAGGGCCATCAACAAGCCTTCCTATGTACCTTGTTTCGTAAGTAGCGCGAAAATGCGCCATTCTGAGCCCCGCAGGCTTCAACCTGCGCGGACGTCCGCGCCGGGTGCCTTGCCCAAGCCAAAGGCGCGGGCATGCTCTGCCGTGGTCCGTTCAGCGTGGTCACGCAAACGCGGACCATGCCACCCGGCTGAGAAATCCTCCTCGGCCATCCGTGCGAGAAAGGATTCTCGCACGAGCGATGAGCAATCCAAGACACGTTGCACCACACCACACGGGCGGCGCCGCCCGGATACCGTCAGCGCCTTCGATGCACCGACGTTGATGCCTCGGACAGCTTTCCGATGGGCTTGGGCAACGGTTGGAGAAGCTCGAACCTAAGCTTTTGTCCCACCTGTTCATTCTGTTTTGAACCTTCGAGTGCCCGCCGCTCGACATCGAACGCGTGCGTAACGTACCAGGTTATCTGGTCCTGACTGTTCCCATAGCGGTGCAGATAGGCGCACAAGGCGAGAGGTGAGTACTTCCCGAGCGTCTTCGCACCCGCATAGTTTACGCCGGTCAGCACCTCCGCCAGGCCCACCTGCAGCTCTCCTTCCCGGTAGCCTCTCCAGGGCCAAGTAACCTCGTGTCCCTCTCTCTTCCAGTTTTCCCTGGCACACGCCGTGCGGACGATGCCGCCAAAGCCCAGATCGAGATCGAGCCATCGTGCCGTAAACTGGCAACCGTCGTTCAGATCCCGCCTGAACGGGTCTCTCAGCGGATCGTCACCGAAGACGGTCAGACGCAGTTCCTCAGGAAGAGCATCCGGCTCGTCCGTGAGCCTCAGGAAGCTAAACCAACTTTCACAGGCTTCGTAGAACTCTCGCCGCTCCTTGCTGCCCGGGAGACCATCGCGCAAACCTTCCTCGAGCTCCTGGAAATCCTCCTTTGCGCGTTGTACGGCGACAAGGAAATCCACAAACCGTTGGAAGTCCGCGGTATCCAAGCCGCTCCGCGTGTAGCTTTCGCCGCGCAGGTAAGGCCAGCCTCCGTCGGGATTGTCTTCCCCGAGATGGTCGCGCTGAATCTCAACGAGTAGTTGCGTCAGACGTGTGCTGAGCATCCGGCGGGCCCACAGCTCGAATTCCAGCAGGTCCTTGGTCAGCCTCTCGTCCTCGAGTCCGTAGACCTCACGAAGCTTTCCCAGTTCTCCCCACGGAATGGTTCTCTCTCCAACACGCCGGTCCAGCCGGGCGTTGGCGGCGACGGCCTCGGCAAGCTCGAACCACGCCTGATGGAAGTCGGAACCGATGGTCTCCCACGGGATCTTGTTCAACGCGGTGTCAGCGACGTCGGCCCTGGTGCTGGTCGCAAAGTACCCTACATCGGTTGTATTCCACCGCTGTGCCACCGAAGCCCTAAACCACGACGAAACGTCAGGCCACTCCGGCCCCGACCGCGACTCCCAACTGAAACCGTCAGGATCGTAGTCCCCGAAGGGAACGGCGCGCAGAATCCAGCGCAGCGCTGGCGTGAATTCCTCGGCGATTCTGCGCCGCTGGCTAACCGTACTTAACTCAGCAGCCAGACCCTCCCAACTCGATACACCGCTTCTGAGATCATCCAGGGTAATTAGCTTCTTGTCGCGATAGGCCGTGCTCCACGCCTCAACATAAGTGTCCATGTAGGCGCGGGCCGACCTCTCCAGCTCTTCCTTGCAGCGTTCATTCAAGGGTGTTAACTCATCCCCCTCGGGCAGGAATCTGCCTCGCATCTCCGTGAGGTAAAACAGCAGCTCAGCAAGCTCCTCGGCCCGTTCATGCAGGAAAGCGTGCGTGGCGCAGGCTGGGACCTGCCCGCGTCCCCGACTCACAGACCCTCGCGATTCCGGTGTCGGCGTTCGCCGGTCGTGCCGGGTCGATCTTTCACTAGAACGCTCGCTGGGTGGCAGCCGCAGTCTGCTAGGTGTCGTTGGGGGCTTAAGGTCCGTCTCCTCCCCCCGTGTCCGGGCTTCTCGTTCACGTCCGTCGTCCACCCGTTGTGGTTTTTCAATCGTGTATGGGGACTGTTGGACCGCCGCCCAATCGTCGTACGGAAGCAGCTCCGCGAATCCCCAGGTGCCCGGCTGCTGAACCTGCTCCAGCCGTGTGGCAATCGTCTTGAGCAGGCGAGTACCCTCACCAAGCTGAACCAGGCTTTGGCAGTGTCCCTGCAGCTCATTCAACTCGCCCGGTCGCCAGTACGCCGTCAATCCCGAAACGTCCACGCCGTCCGCGGCAGCTTCACCTTCCTCGGCGTCGGCGCCATATATGATTCGAAGCGCATCCGTCCAGACATCCGGTGTTTGATCGGCCAGGTACTGCGGTACGGCGAAGTCGGCGCCGGCCAGGCTGTCGCGAAGCGGTCGCAGAAGACCGCGCACGATCCCCGTGCTCTCCGTGCTCTCCGTCAGGGACAAGCGATCGGGAATGTCAAGCGCATTGCCCTTCATGAAAACGAGAATCTCCGAATAAAGCTCGTAGGTCTCGGAGACCAGTAACTCGAACTGGTCTTCCTCGTAGACACCCTCGCGGTAGTCTATCTTGACGATGCCCTTGGTCTGGAGGCTCCGCCAGAACGTCTGATCGAGCCCTCGTCGCGGTGGGTCGGTGCCGCCCTTCGTCAGTGACGCGATAGTGTCATCGATCGAAGGATCCGACAGCGAGCAGGTCCCGAGCGCTTCGCGGAGCCTATTCTCATAGTCGACCCATCTGCCGCGTTGATGCTGAAGTCCCGTCCTCAGCTTCCGGATCTCCATCGTGCCCGAGCCGACGTATCCGTCGCGCCACTCGCACTCGCCGAGGGAATTGTCAAATGTGTCGTACAGGTTCACGAATCGGCTTTGGAATTCCCGAAGACCATCAAGCGTCTCGATTGTTTCCCGATCAGCGGTTGATGTGAGCATCCGGGCGTAGTTCTCTTCCACCCGTTCGCAAGCGGCCTCAATGCGCATCCATTCACGAACCCTCTCGTCCGGGTGGTTCTCATCGAGCGTGGCATATCGCTCCAAATCGTCGTAGACGTGCCCGATGGCGGCCCGGATAGTCTGTGGCGGGTCCGACTCCAGGTTCTTGAAAAGCCGGGCGGGATTCCCCCGCAGCGGTCCCTCACCGGTCAGGGTGTTGAAATACCACCCCACGTGCTCATCAAATCCCTGCCGGCGGATGATCGAGTCGGAGTCGGTAACGACCGCACAGAGCGTATTGAAGCTCTCCAGCGTCAACTGCGACGGACAGACGGACGCACCTGTGCAGCCGTACCACCGCAGATACTCGACAAGGGCGTGCATGAAGCGATCTGCGTGCTGATCGGGCGACTGCTTCAAAGGCACACCGCCACTGAGCGTTTGATCCACGTCGGTCAGCGCCTGGAGCAGACTCCTCTCGACCAGCGCAAGACGGATGCGCTCCAGGTCGTTTACCGGCCGATCGGTGCCCACGCCCCCCGAAAGGACGCGGGCCGCCCATGGCTGCTTCTTGAGCTTGTTAACGTCCGTGCCAATGACGCCCGCCCGCTGCAACGCGCCATCGGGTGTGATCGTGTGAACCGACTTGGCCGCTTGCTCGGCGTTCTGACGCGGGTCACCGATGATCCCCTTGAAGGCCGAGCTGCTCCACGCAAAGACGCCAACCAACACGACGGCAATCACGGCTGTGGCAACCTTCAGGACCTTGCTGAGCTGCCTGTTGCGGATAACCTGTTGCTCGTTGCGAAAGACGAGTCCCTGTTCGAGGAACACCTTCTTGAAAAGCACATCCTTGATGAAGTGCGGCCGCTTGTTCGGGTATAGATCGTCCAATGGTGCGAACTGATCAGCGGCCTCTGATCCCAACCTCTCGGTGAGATGTTTGAGGATCAACTCGCCCTCCTGGGTCGCGCTGGTAAAGAAAACGCCGCGTAAGATCAGGTTCTTGACCGCCCGCGGTGTGCGAATATAGGGGAACAGCGTGCGCATGTAGATCTGCAGAGGATCGTAGAGCCGCCGGAACTCCTCGGGGAAGCTGTACGCCAGACCTAGATCGATCTCCTCGGCGTCGTCGTTGAGGCGACGCAGCCGCAGGTCGTTGAGCCGGACGTAGACCGAGTCGAAATCCCCCTTGAACGTCTCGGGGTCGTACAGTTCGTTGAAGTCGCCGGGCCTCGACCAGCCGAAGATCTGGTTTTTCACCGTGATATCGCGTTCCGCCCGGTCGAACGAATGCATGAAACCGAGGATCTTGTCGCATTTGGTGACTAACAGATATGTCGCGAAGGTGACACCGAGCTTGGTCTGGATGTCGCGCAGGCGCTCCAGCGTTGTGTTGGCATCGGTTTCGATTTTCTCGGGTGGGTCCTGCAGGAGATGGTCTGCCGACACGCACACGATCGCGCCGTTGATCGGGAATCCCTTTCGACCCTTGCCAACTGTGTCCAAGAAGGCCGACCACTCGCGGCGATCGCTGTCGTCCTGTGGATTGCAGAGTCGCCCGGCCATGTCGACGAAGATGGCATCCTCGGTGAACCACCAGTTGTAATTCAGCGTTCCGAGCTGATATCCTTCGGGCTTGCCGGTCGAGAACGTCAGGCCTCCCTCGTTGACCAGCTTGGTCTTTCCGCACCCCGAGTCGCCGATAACGATATACCAGGGCAGGTCGTAGACGCTGATGCCCACGTTCTTTCTCATGTCACGGATGGCGTTGAAGAACTTCTCGTTGTTGGCCTTGATCGCCGCGCTTACATCCATTGATTGCGGGCCCGCCTGGGCCTCTCCAGCCAGCTCCGCCGCCATGCGATTCGTGCGTTTCTTGCGGCCTCGGGTAAATACGAGGCTGATCAGCCAGATAACCAGAACGATCGCCAGAATCACGCCCACGACGCAGAGGATGAGCACGGGCATCGAAACGTTGGGGAAAAACCTCCTCAGAAAATAGATCGCGCAGATGGGCGAACCCAGCCCCACCAACGCCAAAACCATCCGCGCCTCCGGCGGGAGCTTCTTGAACATCTTGAAAAATTTCTTCATGGCCCGTATCCCGTGCCTCAAGGTATTGCCGTTACGATTGCCTATGGTTCGGTCGGTTGCGAAAGTGATCCACCATCGTCTTGCGTTTCGTAGGCGGCATCGCTTGATTCCACTTGCTCCGCGTATTGGCCGATGTCATTTACAGCGATGCTCCAGGCGAAGCGGGAGACTCCCACCCATCCCGCCACGACGACGGCCAGAATGACCAACACGATGGTCAGACTCATTCCCAGGTTGTAATTGACCTTAAGCTCCTGGTTGTGGCGATAGGCGTCCGCGAACATGATCTTGGGTCGCGTCAACGCATATGCCGGCAAACGCGTGAAAAGTCGGCGCGTGTAGTCCGCAAGTTCTTGGGGCCGGTCGTGAAACTGTCCCTTGAACCCCAGCCTCAAACAGGTGAAGTAGAGGCTCAACTGCTCGGCCAGTTCGTCCTTATCGCGACGGTCCCGGCGCTCCGCCAACTCGTATTCACGTTGCAGCTCATCGCAGGTGATGAAGAACTCCTCACCGCCCAAGGCTTGTGCGTGGTCGAGGATCGACGTGTCGGTCTCGAAGGGATTGTCCAGCCAGTAGAGGCGGCCTTCCCACTCGGTGTTGATCATCTTGTAGTCGATCAGGTAGACCATGATCGCGTGGATACGGTCGTGCCAGGCCCGTTCGCAGAGCGGGTCGTTGCGGGCAATGTCCTCGGAGTCGCGCAGAGCCGACAAAGCTTCGTATCGCACCTGTTCCGGCGCGGGCGCGACGCCGTGCTTCACCTGGCGCACGAAGTTGGTGACGAACTCGAAGACCGGCCAACATGCCTCGGTAAGTTGCAGCGATGATTGTTCGGTGGTTTCTGTCATGACCGCGATTTCAGGATGACGTAGAGGTTGGGTTGAAACTTCTCGAAGTCCGCGAGCTGCCGCTCTTGGAGACTCACACGAATGCCGCGCTCCTGCTCACATTCCCGCCAGTAATCGGTTCGATCCGGGCCGATCGTCTTGTTGATCCGAAAATAGTGCAGTCCGCCCCGACGCGGGAGCGTGCCGGCCGGTACCGCTTTGATTTCCAGTCGTAAACCCCGTACAGCCGTGTCCGCAATGCGGGGTGCCCGCGCGGGGGAGGCCAGCTTGAGATTAAGCCGACTGTATATGTACCGCTCAAGTTCCTGGATTTCCATCTCCTCCGAGTACATGCCGACGTACATCTCCAGGTTCTCATCGATCCAGCGGCGATCGAGTTCGACCTCCAGGCCCTCGTGACCACGGGTATCCTTCTTGCGGAGGAACTTGCGTTCGACGTAGGCCATCGGCCGCATCGCGTCGAGCAACATCTCGATCCTCGCCCGCAGAATGTCGAACGATACGCCGGGACGATCATGGTCGTACGTGGGGAGCGCTTCGGGGACAAGGTCGTCGTGAAACACTGACAGATGCCCGATCAGCCGCGACAACACGACAAACACGTCGTACGGATGAAGCAGCGGACATTGCATCATCGCCTTGAGCTGCGCACGCACCTCATTCAGCGCGTGCAGCTTCAACAGGTGTTCCGTGTTGGCCGCCACGCCATCGGTGAACATCATGCGATGTTCGCGGGCCTCCCTCGCGAGCACTTCGTCCTTCGCCTCGATCTGATCGACCAGGGATGTGATCAACCGGCTCAATCCGGCATCCGCCTGGATAGCGAGCAAAGGTCCGGCGCTTAGAAGATCAAGCTCAGGGACCGAGCCGGGACGATCGGTTCGCACGACCGATCCGATCCGGACGGTCTCGTAATCCGTCATGTCATCGCCCGCGACGAACAACCGGCCACGCATCCGTCGGACGTATACCGTCTGCGGATTCTCCCCGGTGTTCTCATCCCGCCTGACCACGGGATGAGGTTGATAGCGCGGCGTACCTTCCGTCTGCTCGGGTCGTTCGAGCGGTACCGAATTGGCGCGAACCGCCTGCATCTGAGGAATACCGAGGTGGATGTCCATCGGCCCTGATGCCGCTTCAAGTGCTTGCTGGAAATCCAGCGGGGCAACTTCGGTGTTCTCGGGAATCTCCACCCACGTCCCATCCCTCAGGCGCACCACACATTCGTCGAGCCGCAGGGTGAAGTTCTCCAGCGGCTCGGAGGCGATGGAAAAACGCGCGAAGCCCCATCCATATGGACGCAGCGAGTCGAAACCCATGTTGATGATGGTCTCAATCCATCGCTGGCCCGCCTGGAGGTGGTGAGGCCTTAGGAACATTCCTTCCGACCAGTGAACTTCCGTCCAGAAACTCATCAGGCCCTGTCTCCGCCCCTCGACGGGGTTCAATGACGCTTACGCGGCACGCTGTAGCCGCGGTCGAAAAAACCGATCCTGTCCGGACTCCGCTCGATTCCACTCCCCTTGCCGAATCAGTCGCCTTTTCGCGAGCCGTGGAGCCGCTGCATTGCTCTTTACTCGATGTACTGCCCGTGGTTGCCCCGGGCCTCGTCCACCCCGATCCTGACGCTCAGCTGGCTCGTGTACGCGCCAGGTGGATTGAACTCAACCGCGCGCACCGGCAGCACTTCCCCGTCCGGTCCGATGAACTTGGGGAACACGTAGATCACCGAATTGCGACTGTGCAGCTTCATGCCGCGATACTTTATCCCGCCGACCTTGACTTCACTTCGACCGTCCTTGACGGCCCCGTTGAGCGCCGATCCCTTCTTTTTTCCGTAAACTTGAGCGGCGTTGGTCAACACGTAGATCTGATCGGTCGGCAGAATGAAGCGTCCGCTGTCGCTGCCCCTGGCTGGCTGATTGTCATACCAGTCCTTGGACGTGATCACCGAGCCGGGTTTGAGCCCGCTGTTCTCGTCGCGCTCGAGGTCCTCCGGGTAGACGCAGACGATCGTCACCTCCAGGGGTTCGCCGGTGCGATCTTCCAGTTGTCGACCCCCATGCATGGCGGTGTTGATGTAGTCACCCTGTGTGACGGTCAGCGTCCGGGACGCACAACCCGCAGAGCCGAGGATCGCCGATCCGAACACGAACGTTGCCAGAAACCGCGCTTGACCTGCTGTCATGTTCATCATTGTTGACTACATCCATATAGTTTGATTTAACCACCCAATCCGCGCTTCTTACCCCCTTCGCCCGAAGGCTTCCGCGAGCTTCGTACCGCGCAGCTCGCGGACGTGTTGAAGAAACAACTCGTGTCCGTCGCCTCTGAGAAAATCCCTGATCGTCCGATTCGGATCCGAACCCGCCCCGTGAGGTCCCATCAGGAACGGGTGAAGCTCCGACGCAAGTGACTCGATTGCGGCATCACAAGCGATCATGGCGGCCTCCGTCCAGGCGTACAGTCCGCGCAGCCTGATCTTCACGACGCCGATCGGTTTGCCGCGCACAACGTCCAGCGTCTGCTGGATCGTCTTGAGCGTGTCATCGCGCCTGGCATAGACGTCCCAGGGAACTTTCACCGGTTGATGGTGCTTGGTGTACTTCGAGAGGAACGGCCGGATGAGCTTGTCGAAATCGTCCACGAACCGAACCAGTTCGACAAACGCATCCACCAGCCTCTGGGCACACTGCTCAGTCGGTTGGACCTTCCCGTCCACAAGAGGCGGCTTCACCGCCGCAAGTCGAGCCCACAATTCGGCAAAGGGAATCACTTCCGCGTCCCCGGTTTGGGATCGAGCCGACGCAATCTCATCGTTGAGATGGGCGATCTGTGCGTCCTTGTCCGATCGCAACTGATCCATTTCCGAGCGAATCGCCTCGACCTCCCTGCTAAGCTCGCGCTTGGAAGCTTGGAGTCTGTCCAGCTTGGAGCGGTCGTCCTGTTGCAGTCCGGCCCGCTGAGCCTCGAGCAGCTCCTTGTCGTGCTCAACGTGGGCCTTGTGGAGTTCGGCGTTTTTCGCGACGAGCTGGGCCTCGATATCGCCGATTTGCTTCTGCAATGAATCGAGCCTGGCCCGTTGCTCCTCGTTGAGCAGTTGGAGATCCTGCCCGCGGGCCTGCTCCGCTTCGAGCTGCGCGGTTCGATGGTCAAGATCAGCCTTGAAGGCCGCACATCTGTCCCGGAGAGATGCCTTTTCCTCACCGAGGGCCTGGACCTTTCTGGCGAGTGCGTCGAGTTCCCCTGACGGGCCGCGTGGGCGGCCGTCCGCGCCTGCATCAGCCAACTCAGACAGTAGACCGGCCAGCATCCGGTACCGCTCGCTTTCGCCGGCGGCGGCGAGCACCGCGAGGACCGGTCGAAAGAGGTCTGACGGTGCATCAGCCCCTGACGACTTCCCACGTACCTGCTGCTCGCCATCCATGTGACGTTCTCTAGCGTTACAAATGCTCCATCCCAGCCCCCGGACCTGCCAACAGGCTGGCGGATATTATCATCGGCCCAAATCCGTTGTAAACTGTTTCCGATAGCCAATGTAGTCAGGGAGTACGAGCCTGTCCACTCGTTGCCTGATGCAGCAATGTCCGTATCGTCGAAACTGCGAAAGCACCACCCCTCAGGGATGGTGCCGCGAGGACCGACTCGGGTCGATCCCAAGGGTTAACCGCGTATGGCCGAAGTCTATCGACGCGTCGTCCTCAAGCCTGACGGGCTCAGCGCGGATGATTCGGCCCAGCTTAAGGACCGGCTGACCGCCGCGGTCGAGCTCCAGCAACTCGCCTCTGCCTCACCCCACGTCCTCCAATTCGTCGGTGAGCTCCATGAGGATGCAAGCTCGTTCTTCATCGAACACGAGCCTGCCCGCGCGCTGGACGTTGACGCGCTGTTCGATCCGGAGAAACCTCTGGCTGATGAAACGCTTCTGCTGCACTTGGCCGCTGCGCTCGCCGACGCCCTGAAGGTCGCTCACAGCGGGCGGGGGCGTGAACGGATCGTCCACGGCGGGCTGTGCGGCGGTGTCGTTGTGGAGACGCCCGACGGCGTCCATAAGGTGACGGACTTCGGATTTGCACCTGCCGTCTGCGCCGTATTGGGCGTTGAGAGCTATCTGGAACTGGCTGTTGGCCTCCGCTCGGAATCGTCGCCTCCCCGACAGGGCACCGGTGTGTGGGAGGTGCTGTCGCCGGACGAAGCCTCGCGCGATGATCGCATCTGCGGATTCATCGATCCGGAAAAGTACGGCAACCAGATGCTGGCGACTTTCGAGGCCGGTTCCGACATTATCGCTGCCGGCATCTTACTGCACCTGCTGGCCGAGCATCGTCACCCCATGCTGGAGGATCCCGACGGACATCGCATGGTGGTGCTGGCCGAGTCCATGGCATTTTGGCCATACAACGGCGCACGCCGCAAGTCGCTGCGCGAATCGACCGACCCCGCGGTGCGGCGCTGGTGCGAATTGGTAGCCGCCATGCTCTCCCGCCTCCCGAAGGACCGTCCCTCAGCGGCTGACATTGCAACTTCACTAAAGGAGGTTGGCGCCGGGCCAGTGGACGCCACCGAGGCACTCAGACGCCGCGTCGAATCCGCATCCGGTCTGGTCAAAAACCACGAGTGGAACAAAGCCCGGCAGGAACTCAATGACATCATTGCGGTTGACGACGTACCCGCCGACGTAGCGGAACAGGCCGATACGTTGCTTCAGGAGGTCGAAGCCCACACCCTGCTGGCCGAAGCCCAAAAACGCCTGAAGAGTGACGATTGGCAGACTGCCCGACAACCGCTTGACAGACTCTCAACCATGTCCGAACTGCCCGCGGAGGTGGCCGAGCAGGCGGACAAGGTGGCTGCCGGATGGCGGCACAATCTCGAGACTCACGACGAACTCGACCGGATTGAAGATGCCGTCCGCGATACGGTTACGACCGATCCTGCCGATGCGCTCGGCATGGTCCAGACCTCGATCGATCGGCTTGCCCGATGGTCCGAGGATCAGGCGATTGTTACACCCGTCCGTGCACGATGCGAGCGGCTCTGCGAGAGACTGTCAAACGAACTTGAGAACCTTAAAGCCGCGGTCAAGGCCATCGAAGCCGAGCAGGCGCTGGTCAAGGAATGGTTCGGCGAATTAAAGACCGCCTGGGACCAGGAACAGTGGACGGACGTCGATGAGCTCCTCGGGAGCCGACCTGACACACCCCATTGGCCGACCGACGTTAAAGCCGAGGCGGATGAGCTCCAGAGGCAGTACGCCGAACTGAAGAAGGTGGGTCCGTGGCTCGAGCGTGTGCGCGAGGCGTTTGACGCCGACAATTTGGACCTTAGCGAGCAGCTTCTGGCGGACAGGCCTGCGTTGGCTCGTTGGCCCACCACCCTACGCAATGAGCTTGAACCCCTTGAAGACCGTTTGCGCCTCGCCAAGGCAAAAGTCGCCGACTACGCTCAGGCTCGCCAGTGGATCAAGGGCGTGGGGCAGGCGGTTGAGACGGAGGATTGGACCGCGGCGGGTCGTCAACTGGCCGCCAAACCCTCGCTGGATCACTGGCCGCCCGAAGTTCTTGAGAAGGAGCAGTTCTACCAGCCGAAGATCGAGAAGCAGCTCGCTGAACAGGAACGTCGCCGCCTCGAAATGGAGGAGGCCAAACGTCTGGCACAATCCTGGCTCCAGAGGGCACAGCAGGCCGCCCGCGAAGAGGACTGGGATCGGGCGCTCAAAATCCTGGAGGCGCCGCCTCTGGGTACGGAGCGGTTGCCCGACGACGCCCGCGGTGAGGCCGAGCGACGCAAGCAGACGTATCAGCGCGAACTTGAGGCAAGCCGTCGCAAGCTGATCGAGGAACGTACCCGACTCGTGCACGATCTGGCGGCCGCGTTCGTTCGTGACGTGGTCACAAGTGACCTGCCCGGATTGCTGGATCCCGGTGTCATTGAGGCAACAGTAGGCCCAATAAAGTGGAACTCGGAGGAAGCGCCCACCCATGGTCGTACGGAACTTCATGCTGCCGTCCAGGGTGCTACCGACCAAACCGACGAGAAGGGGATCCGCTGTGATTTCGCGTTCCAAGTGGATACTGATCCGCCGCTCATCCTCGACGACGACGGAACGATCCGAACGGCGCTGAGCGAGTACTTCACAAGGATCGTCAAGGTACGCCAGAAGGCGCGGGCAGCCGATCTGATAACGCCGTTACGACAGGGCTTGTTCCCCGATGCCAGACTGGACGTTCCGCTCGGCGAGCCGGTCAAACGCACAACAGCCACCATTCACCTCCGCGGGGCGGGCGCCTCCGATGTTGCGGTTCAAACCGAGCTCGTGTGGGATCCCAAGCGATTGACCTGGGCATACCTTGATGCCTCAGCCCTTGCTGGTCGTGTGTTGGATATCGTCAAGGAAGCGGCGGACGAGCTCGTCCGACCGGCCGTGCTCCAGCGATCCGAACCCCTGCGGCGCTACGCCTCGATCTTGACAGTCGACGTCGACCCGCCGTCGGCTGCAGACCGGATTGCGATACCACCCTCGCTCACGCTCACGTGTCGGATGGCGATCCGTGCACCGGGCGGGGAGAATCGACAACCGGTGTTTGAGTTTCCCGTCGTCTGCCCGCAGGTCGGTAGAATACTGATCCAGGCCGATCTCAAACCGGCTGAAACCAGGCTTTCTGAGCTGGTGGTCGCTGCCCAGAAGGCGGCTCGAGCGGCGATGGAACGTGATCTCAAATCACAGGTCAAGGCCGCACCGGCCAAACTCAAACTAGCCGTGCTTACCAAGCAGATCAAGCACCCCGTGGACCAAGTGCAGTTTGAATTGCGCCCAAAGCGCGGCGACCGATACACGCTGACCGCACCCTGGAACACCGACACGTTCGACTTTGAGATCCCTGACAATGCGCTGGCACGATTCGACGGGTTATTGCGCGCCGCCGCGGAGGCGGTCGAAAAGGTGGTGGGCGAGGAATCGCCCGCGCGTCGGCCACGCATAACCCGGGGTCGCGCGTTCGCACTGGCGGCCACGGCGGCGGCCGTCGTTGCATTAGCCGTAATCGTGCCCTTAACACTGTCGCCATCACCCGCACCCGACAACGACGTTGTGGGCACCGATGCCAATGCCAACACCAGCAACTCGACCCACCTGGTTGATAATATCCCGCGAGGTGACGTTGAACCGACCACAGATGACGAGCCGGGTGGCGATACCGAATCGGGCGTCGGAGAACGACCGACCACTGAGACCGGCCCGGGCGTCGCGGAGGGGCCTAAGGTGGATGACGAGATGGGCGTTGTCGACAGACCACGCACAGCCGACGAGTCATCGGAGGACATAACGATCCCGGTCGACCAGCCGCCGATCGAGAGGCCGCTTCGATCGCCTGACGAAGCTCTCGAAGCCGTCCGAGAAGTCTTGGCCGGGTCGCCGTATCTCACCGAGCACGTACAGACTCTCGTGTCGGATGCACGGAGGCAAGGGGACGACCAACTCGTCGTTAACTGTTTACTGCCCGGTCTTCCAGAGCCTGTGCACACGCTCACGCTTGCGCTCGATCCGGATCAACCGTCGATATCGCAGGAGGACCGAGATGCGTTGGCAACCGCCGTGCAAACCGTCGATGCGCTTGCCAGCGACGTCTCGACCAAGCTGGTTGAGGATGTGAAAGCAGCCGTTGCCGGTGCACTGGACTCTCGCTTCGTCAATACTGACCGGCTGCGGATTAGGCTTGACACCAACGTCGAGTGGGATCTGCGTGATGACGCGATGGGTTGGCAGACGCGCGACGCGGGGATGACGATTCTGCTCGCACCGCCCACAGATACCGAAGAGGTTGGGGAAGTCGAACTGGCCTGGGTGGCGACGAACGCGGATTTTATCAACGGTGAGATCAGGCTCGGCGACGATCAACTTGTAGCCGGGATCAACAACCAGGTCCGTGAAGAACTCCTTAGCAGGCAAAACCAATCGCTCAGGCAACGCAGAAACGAGTTGGGGCAACGGATTGAACCTTTAGGTGCCGGCATCGAGACCGAGCATGAGACGCTTGCGGAGCTGCAGGAAACGATCGGTATGTCGGTCAAGCCGGATCAACTCGAGCGCCGCCGGTTCACGTTTAGCTGGGATCGAGACCAGCTTGTCTTCGCTTCCGGCTCATGGCGGGCGGATATCGACATGCTTGTGCGGGCTTTCAATACGCTCGGTGCGATCAATGAGATGATTGCCGTGAATGCGAATCACTGGATTCGCCGTGTCCGGTCCGATGGAACGGTTCCCACCCTGGTCGAGATCAGCGAGCCGCAAGATGACCGATGGATTCTCGGCCTGACCCCGCCGTGGTCGGACCGCTTTGCCACCGATCGGGATGAGCGGTTGCCTGTTCATGCGGATATTACAAGCGAGGTGCCGACCCTTATGACCCCCGCGTACTGGCCTTTGATCGAGACTTATGCGCGGTTTGCCGGCGGGCCGGTCTTGCTCACGGATTCGCAGGAACTAGCATCGTTGGCCAGGGCCTTGGGAGAGGAGCCGGGGCTCAGGGGCGATGCGGACGTAGCCGGGCTCACCAGCTACCTCGGCCCGGATGCTCCGCCGGATTACGTCCTTCCGCAGTTCGAGCTCGCAAGCGACGTCAAGCCGGAGTTGTCCGGCATACCTGATCGTGACGGTCGATTTAACGAGACCGCGACCGAACCGACGTTGAGCCTGGCAGTCCGTGGTGGCTTCGGAGTAATACCCTTACGCGAGCTAAGCGATGAAGTCAGCGGTCCGGTCGGTGACAACCTGCGTGTTCACATCAATGGCGCCCTTGCTGCTTTGATGCAAAACCGGCAGGGGGCGATCCCGACAAGCACGCTGACACTGACCGTCACCAGGGATGACCCGACTGGCGTGGCTATGCAATGGTCCGATGTCGGCAACCTGGCAAGCGGATTGTCGGCCGTCCTGGATGAGGTGAGGCAACTAAGCCCGATTCTGGAGAGTTTTCCGGAGCGTCACGCATTGGAGCAGGAGTTTGACGGCGAACTCGGTGGGAATGACAGCATCGAACTCGGGCCGCAACAGGCCTACGACTTACTGAAGAGAATCTGGCGGATCAAGAGGGCAAGAACCCAGAATCTTCCGGCTGACCTCGAATCGTTCTCGGTGAACCGCCAGACTGCGTTCAGATCAAGACCCAAGCAGGGGGTATCACCGACGGTCTTTGTCGAGTACTTCGGTGGGACCCGGTGGACTTACGCCATCGTCTGGAGCGTCAAGCGAAAACTCATCACGGAGATTGAAGACGAAACGATCCAGGAAGGCCCGTTCCTTGTCCGTGTGTGCACAAACGCGCTGTTTCATCAGCCGGATGCGAGCGTGGGCAGCGGCCTCTTCGATGCGGTTCTCGACCGAGTGCCAAGGGCCGTGGCCGGCGGCGGGGACACGCCTTTCGTCAAGCACCTGGGTGTTGTAGTTGCGCATGACGACCGGTTGTCGCTCACCGATCTTCCCAATCTGACGTTCACGAGCCGCATGTCACGTTTGGAACCGGCGGTCTTGTTCGGCGAACACGAGGACGAAGACGTGGAATGGGATTCGCTTTCAGCCTTGCGCAGCAGCGATTGGGCGTGTGATTATGTTCTGGTAAGGACATTATCGGACGCTAGGTCATCCTTCCGTGTTGTGCGCGGGTCAAAGCGCTGGGCCATCAACGCAGTGGATCAAGCTATGCAGCAAAACCCCCCAGGCGGATCGTAGGACACTATCATGTCCAATGGATTCCCAAACCTTTTTCGCATACGCGCCGGTCGACTTTTCCTTGACACTCTCCGATCCCGACTTTAGATTGCCGCTTTCGACATGCCCGCTTTGTGTGGCGGCGCATCGGCATCGTCCGGAGCGAACATGTCGATGCTGCATTGATGTGGTTAAGCCGGCACAACCGTAACGGCGTGGTCGCGGTTGGGTGAGACCATCGATCGAACACGTGTATTGGGCGAGAGACTGATGAAGGCACGATTACAGCGACTCGGTCTGTGGGCTGGCTTGGCGGGCGGTTGTCTGCTCCAGGGTTGCAGCATAATTGATCCGGATCTTTGGCTCCGCGCGAAAATGTCGTTCGCGTCGGATCTGGCGATCTTCTTGCTCGACAATCTGGCGACATCCGTGTAGCCGCTCCCACCGACAACGAGACGCGGGAGAAATGAGGATCAGAAAATGAGGATGCGAACGTTGCGACGGCGCCTTTGTGGCTGCGCCCTTATCGGAGGCTGCCTCTTTGCCGGTCCCTGCGGCATCACAACCTTACAGCTGCAGGATTTTCTCACATCAACGCTGATCCGCACGAGTGTCACCACCGTGATGACCGCTGTGGAAGCGGTCATTGTCGAGGCGGCACAGGAGCCGGACGGTGACCAGCCGTAAGGAATGCCGCCGGCATTGCCGGAAAACGCCTCAGCGGTTTTGTCATCTGATGATAGGGGGCTTGTAATGATGCGCCGACGCCGTGTGTCCCTCCTTGGGCTTCTTGCACCGTGGTGTGTTCCCGCCTTTTCATTTGCACAGGACACCGCTTCGCCGGATACCATCGTTACGCTCAACGAAGGCATCTACTACTATCTCGAGGGTCGGTTGGACGTTGACAGCCTGACCCTCGCGATCGAGCGATTCAGTTCTGTCGTCGAGCGCGAACCCGGCAACACGACCGCTCGGCTGTTCCGCGCGCTTTCCTATGGTCAAATAGCGCTGTTGATAGGCCGCGAGAAACGCAGCCACGAAAACACGGCCCGGATCGTCAAAGAGGTACTCGATATCCGGGGTGATCCAAATCGGTTGGACCGGCTGCAGCTCGATCGGGCGGACGCTGAGGCGATCATGGCGAGCGAGACCGCGACAACCGCCGAAAAGGACATCGCCTCGTCGATGCTCCAACATCACGACCGATTGTTGCAAGAGCTCGAGCGGAACGAGGGGAAGACGCCCGAGCAGTTGAAGGTGGGGCGGACAGAGGTCATCCGGCGGGCGCACGCCTCAGCTCGCCGGGAGTGCGAGCAGTATCTCAAGATGATCGAGGATCTCAAACGGCTGGTCGAGGCGCTGGACCATCCCGAGGCCGTCATTCGCCTCCTGGAGGTTGTAGCCAGCGCGAAGGTGGCCCGTATCGACGAGAAGGAAGCACGCGACATCGCACTCGGGCACCTTGAACCAAGCAATGCGGGTGGCCCCGTTGAGGCACTTCGCGCCGCCGCTGTGGCTCGGCTCGATGACGCTGCGCAGATACTCGAAGCCTTGCTCTCCGAAGAGCATGATCAGGCCACTGAAGTCCGCACCAGATTCTTCCTTGGGGTCATACGTTATCGGCAGGGCGTCCCGCTGCGCGGCGAGACCGAGCCGCCGGAACTGGATGACCAGGCCCGCGCCATGCTCGATGAGGCCGAGCGAATCATGGCCGCGTTAGCGGACGATGTCGCCACCGATGACAAGTGGCGCAGTTACGCGGCGCTTTACCTGGGGATTATCATCCCATTCCGCGCGGCGGTTGAGAATGACACGGATAAGCGCAGTGCCATCCTGGATGAGGCCGAGCGCCGACTCGTCCAGGCCTCCAAGCTTATCGCGCAGGTTGAAGCGGCTCAGGCGGCTGGAAGTAGCTCTATAATACCGGACCTGGTGTGGCGTCAACGGAAGGTGATCGCCGAACTGCGTGAAGCCCGCGGCGTGGCACAACCGCGGAATGATCTGAGCCTGTCACTGTATTTTGGGACGCGATACGATACGAATGTTGTACTGCTCGGCGAGCGGACGGACCTGCCCCGTGACATTTCACGAGAACGCGATTTCGGCTTTACTGCCGGGGCATCGCTGGACTATACTTGGGACATCACGGGGCAAGTAACGCTGGGCCTCCAGGCTCGTACGTCGCAACTCTGGAATGTCGATGTTCACGAGTTCGATCAGCAGACGTACGGGGGAAGCGTTGCGCTGCAGTATGAGGTGATGGGCGAGGCGGATAAGCTCGGCCCTATATACCTGGCCCTTCAGTACGATGGCGACTACACGCTCTTGGGGCGATCGGGTTTCTTGGAATCCCATGCGATCACGCCCAACCTGCGTGTTTACTGGGCCGATTGGCGTGCCCGAACGGATCTGTTTTTTGCGTATCAGATCCGCGATTACTTTGAGCCGCTGTATGACCGACGGTTCAATCGCGACGGAACGTATCTGACGCTCGGGGTGAGCCAGCGGGTCAAGCTGAAGGAGATGACGGCCGTTTACGACGATCTCGGATGGGAATCCTGGGGACTCCCGGGTGACAAGAGCCTAGCACAGGATGATCCCGATTACCCGGATCGGTATATGACGCCCTATGTGGCACTTACCCACTCGTGGGATGCAACGGCGGGCGATGAGTTTGACTGTAAATCGGTGGCCTTGTTGCTGGGCATCGAGATGCCGTTGCCGTGGGGTCTTGAGTTTGATGCGTCGGCCATGTTTGAATGGGAGGATTATCCGCAGGGCAGCCTGGTTGACTATCACCGCCGGGGGCGTCGGGATTTCGTGCAGCAATACGACCTGGCGCTAACGCGGACGTTCGTACTGCGTGAGGGAGAATTGGCGAATCGCTATACCCCGGCGTTCGACCGTGTTTTGATGACGGTTCGTGCCCATGCAACCTGGACGCACGACGACAGCAACGTGGTGGATCGCTTTGATCAGGCGATCTTTGAGTACGATCGAGGCATCTACGGTGTCAGCGTGGTATTCTCGTTCAACTAGAGATGTCTTTGTTCGGGCGAGGTGTTCTATGTTCCCATACGCTCGCGCTGCAGTTGGGGCTTTGACGGCCGTCGCGTGGATGAGCATGGCTGCGAGGGCCCAACCGGAATCCGCGGACCTGGCCGGTTTTGTGACGATGGTCGGCGGCGCCGGCGAGGCGACCCGCATTGAGGCGGAGGCTATGTCCGCAATACCCGAACTATTCTCCTACGTACAAAACAGGATCGAGCCGGGTGAGGGTGTCCGGACGGGAGAGGGTTCGACAGCGGTAGTGTTTCTACCGGCATATGATGCAGTTGTACATCTCGGTGGGGAGTCCGAGCTCCATCTGGTGGAGCCTTCAACGCTCGATAGCGGCGTTGGCATCTTTGTCGTATTGGCGAGCGGTCGGGCGTCGGTCGTACGAAAACCGGGCAGTATGCATTGGTTGTTGCTGGCGGTGGAAGCGGAAGCAACCGGCGCAGCGGGATATACGCTCTCGAAAGGAACGTCTCTCTTCGTCGAGGTTCGTGAGGATAATGTTACGTTCGCCTCGCGGAACGGTGATGCTTTGTACTTCTCGGGACGGATACCCGCAGGGGTGTTGATCGGTGCAACCGGTGAGCCAATCGACAAGTCGGGAGTTTTGCTTCCGCAAGGTCGGCGAATCGTTACGCAAGCTCCTATAAGGCCCGTTCCGGATGAAGAGGCCGACATCGTCGTTCCGGTTCAGCTTCGCGACGATATGGAGACATTTGCATTGACCCAGAGCGAGCAGTGGCTCTACGAGGCTGAGAAGGGCGATTTCACGCCGGTGCGTGGAGCGGCGAGAGCGGCGCCGGAGATGTTGGGTGCAGAGTTCGAGCCCTCGCTGGTGTTCGATCAGGCAAAGCCGGTCCTCGCCGCGCCGGCACCGCGTCTTGTAACCAGTGCCGTTCGCACGTCACTGAGTCCGGCGCAGACTCTGATCGAGTCCGGCGTGCCGGGCACCGTCATCGCGGGGCAGCGGTTTCGGCGTTCCCGAATCATCGGGAATCCGGGAACAGCCGGCGCCGGAACCGGCGCGCTGACGGTCAACCGGGCTGCGGAACTTCTGGTCCGATTGAACCGGGACTGATCGTGTCAAAGGCCCGCCGTTGACGGATCGGCGTCGGATATATCCACATCGCACGGATGTTACAGAGTGAGATCGCGGACGAGGGGGGAAAGTACGCAATGAAAGGTAAGGGGTGTAAAATGAGAAATAGAGTAGGTCATATCCGTCTTATGCGTCTAAACACTATGTTGATTATCGGCGGGCTGGTGGCGACAGCCCTCTTCGGCTTTACTGCATGTTTTGACCAGCGAATTGACCTTCCGGCGCAAGAGGAGGGGGTAGGACAAGTAGTGCCTCCACCGTTTGCCGCGTTTCTGTCGGCTGACCGGAGCGTTTTGATTCGCGGTGATGCCGATGCGGGTCATGCCACGCTGACCGTAACCGCCAGCGGCACTGCAGTGTTCGAATGGCCTGAGGCTCTTCTGCGGGACGTGTTTGAAATTGATCCGGGTACTCCGTTGGCCGGGGCCGAACCCGCCACGACAAGCACGGTGAAGATCACCGGCGTAAAAAGGGACCCGGGCGCCGGTGGAAAGCAGGTTCAAGTTCTTGTAAAGGTTGTGGAGTGGCTCTGCGAAAAGTGCACCGAAGAGCCGAGCGATGAGACATGGTGCAGAGGCAACGACCTCGCCGCCGACGCCAGCGCGTGCGAAGGTGAGCTGCTTGAGCGAACGCTGACGATCGAGGTTCGTCGACCCGAGGCACCCCTGATGGCCTCGCTCACGGCGGCCGGTGGAACCAGCATGCAGCCGCTCAGTACGAAAGACCTGAAGCTTGTCATTTCGGCTGGGAGACCGTTTGCCGGTCGGGGGGTCTGTAATGTTCCTAATGAAAGCGTGGGGCCCGGACTGGACGAGGACACCGGTGAACCCACAAATGGGACCCTATATTGCGTCAGCTGGCACGTTACGGAAAGCTTGAAACCAGCACCGGTGGATCATTGGTCGGAGCGTTTCACACCGGGTCCGCTCGGAGTGGATGAAGATGAGGGTGACAGCGTCGCCGGAGCATCCTACGACGCGCCCTCCGCAGCCGGGACGGTCACCTTCCGGGCTATCGTTACTGACGCCGCCGGGCCTTCGATCCAACGCGAGGTCACAGTGAATATCATGTCGTCGGGTGAAGATCAGGTCACCCTGAGCGCGTCCGCGGATCATCCCGACCTCTGTTCCGGGCAGACGGCAACGATCACCGCCAGCACCACCGGAGGGACGGGAAACAACACGTTCACCTTCGAGCTGGTGGGAACCTCGCTTTCGGGTGAGTCGCTGATCGCAAGCGGGGCGCAGGCTACGTACACGGCCCCAACAAGCCTGCCCGTTACCCGCACTATTAGAGTAAGCGTTTCGGAAACCGGCGGCAGCAGTGATCAAACAACCGTAATCATCACGGCGATCGCAACAGACACGTGCAACGACGGGAATGTCTGCACCACTGACACGTGCAGCTACGGCTCGTGTAGTAATGATCCCGTAAGCGGCTTATGCAACGACGGAAACGCCTGCACAGTTGGCGACACCTGTTCAAACGGCGTCTGTGTGGGCGGTATGGCATTGCCCTGTGACGACGGTAATCCGTGCACGAACGACTGGTGCGAGTCAGCCTCCGGGTGTAGGCACGCCAACAACACAAGTGCGTGCGACGACGGCAACGCCTGCACGTCGGGCGATACGTGCTCCGGTGGGACTTGCGTTGGCGGCCCCGCCGTCAACTGCGATGACGGCAACGTATGCACGGACGATTCGTGCAATCCGGGATCCGGATGCCAGTATGCCAACAACACACTCGCCTGCGACGATGGTTACTTCTGTACTGAGACCGACATGTGTTCGGGAGGTGTTTGCGGAGGCAGCGGCGATCCGTGCACGTTGCCCGACCTATGTTCCGAGCCACTGGATGCGTGCGTCGAGTGCCTGGTGAACGCGACGTGCGACGACACGAACGTCTGCACCGATGACGCTTGTGTCGCCGGATCTTGTGTGATCACGAACAACACAGTTGCCTGCGACGACGGTCTGTTCTGCACCGAGACGGATGTATGTTCGGGTGGTGTGTGCGTGGGCAGCGGTGATCCATGCCCCGGACAAATGTGCGACGAAGCGGGCGATGTCTGCGCGGACTGCCTGATGGATGCGGACTGCGACGACTCGAACATCTGCACCAATGACGCATGCGCGGGCGGGATCTGTCAGTATGCGGATAATGCCAACCCATGCGACGACGGAAACGCCTGTACGATCGGCGACACATGTTCGGGCGGCGTGTGCGTGGGCGGTATGGCATTGACCTGTGACGACGGCAATCCGTGCACGATCGACTTCTGCGATACAGGCTCTGGCTGCCAGTATCTCAACAACTCAAGTGCGTGCGACGACGGCAACGCCTGTACGTCGGGCGACACGTGTTCCGGTGGGACGTGCGTTGGCGGCCCCGCCGTCAACTGCGATGACGGCAACGTATGCACGGATGATTCGTGCGACGCGGGCTCCGGTTGCCAGTATGCCAACAACACACTCGCCTGCGACGATGGCGACGCCTGTACGATCGGCGACACATGTTCGGGCGGCGTGTGCGTGGGCGGTATGGCATTGACCTGTGACGACGGCAATCCGTGCACGACGGACGTCTGTGTGGTCGGCATCTGTTTCTACACACCCAATTCCATGGCGTGCGACGACGGTTTGTTCTGCACGCTAACCGACATGTGCTCAGGTGGCGTCTGCTTGGGCAGCGGTGATACGTGTCCCGGGCAAATGTGCGACGAAACGGGCGATGTCTGTGCTGACTGTCTGGTGGACGCGGACTGCGACGACTCGAACATCTGCACCGATGACGCATGCGCGGGTGGTGTCTGTCAGCATACGGACAATACCAGCCTATGTGATGATGGCGACGCTTGTACGATTGGCGATGCCTGTTCGGGCGGCGTGTGCGTGGGCGGTACACCGCTGAATTGCAACGACGGGAATCCGTGCACGACGGATACCTGCGTTGCCGGAATCTGTCTAAACATACCCAACACTGTCGGTTGCGATGACGGTTTGTTCTGCAACGGTGCGGACACGTGTTCCGGCGGTACATGCTCGGTGCATACGGGTGATCCGTGCGTCGGCGGGCCGGAGTGCGCCGATACCTGCGATGAAGTCGCCGACACCTGTAACCTGCCGGCGGGTGCGCTTTGCGGCGATCCGACCGATGATGATTGTACCGATCCCGACATCTGCGACGGGGCTGGTACCTGTCTGGACAATCACGAATCCGACGGGACCTTGTGTGACGACGACGGGAATCCGTGTACGACGGATACCTGCGTTGCCGGAATCTGTCTCCACATACCCAACACTGTCGGTTGCGATGACGGTTTGTTCTGCAACGGTGCGGACACGTGTTCCGGCGGTACATGCTCGGTGCATACGGGTGATCCGTGCGTCGGCGGGCCGGAGTGCGCCGATACCTGCGATGAAGTCGCCGACACCTGTAACCTGCCGGCGGGTGCGCTTTGCGGCGATCCGACCGATGATGATTGTACCGATCCCGACATCTGCGACGGGGCTGGTACCTGTCTGGACAATCACGAATCCGACGGGACCTTGTG
>CAZJTP010000005.1:0-51039 GCA_964548955.1 uncultured Phycisphaeraceae bacterium | reverse complement strand
CACGTGCGCGACTTTCTGCGTTACGGCAAACATGCGTCGGGTGTTGGTCGCGGCATATTCAGCCAAACGTCGAACGTGCCTGCGCCGTTGAGCAGGTCGATTATGCAAAGAATATCCTGCGGACCAATCACGCCACTGTGATCGCAGTCCGTGCTGTAGATGCCCCAAGGGGATGTGCGCACACCGTTTAGCACGTCAATCAAGAAGAGAATATCGGCAGGGCTCGCCGCATTATCACCGTTGACGTTACCAGGGTGCGACGTGAAGACGCCGCATTGCCCCGTCGCATCATCGTCGGTGTAGGTGATCGTCGTGACGGCGCCGGTTGAGATCGGGCGGGCCAAGGTGACGGTGAACGTGCCGTTGCCGTTATCGACCACATTGGTGATCGTGCTTACTGAGCCGTCCTCGGCTGTCTCGCACAGCGACCAGCACTCGAGATGGTCCGCGCCATCGGGAGCTTCGATACGCAACGTCTCGATTCCCTGTCGAGTTGCCGGGTCCGAAGGTGGATGCGGCCGGCGGGCGTCGACGACGCCATTGGGCGGATCGGCGAAGGTGACCGGCCCGATGGGGCACTTCGGCGCACATTCCACGTCAATCTTCAATGGCCCGGCCGGTGTGGTACCGTGGTTGCCGCCAAGACGAATCTTGTAGCACTCTCCCTCAACTACGTTGATAAGAGGGTACGGAGTAATGCCGATGATGGACCCGAGGAAGCACACCTCGTTTAAGAACCAATCGCATTGCACCTCAGAACCGAACGCAACGGGGCAATCACAGCCTTCGTAGAGGCACAACTTCGTGCCCCAAGTGTACCAACCGTCGCATGTGTGGACGACCACGGTACCGTTGCAGGGGGCGACCCAGTCGTACCAGACGTCGTTTTGCATGTATACCATGTACGGGGGTGGGCCCGGGCAGTCGAATGTGGCCGGAGCTTCGCCGAAGAGTTCGCCGGACAGATCGAACTGAACCTCGACGTGTTCGCCGGTAAGCTGCTCGGCATTCATACACAGGTCGTTGTGCAGCGGCGGCAGGTCCGGCGTGCAGGGCGATGCGATGCGCAGTTGATAGACGCCCCGGTTATCCTCGGTCTTTCCGCCCACCATGACATAGTACATGTCGCCGGGAACGAGGCCGGTGACGCAGAGCTTCGAGAGCTCCGGGTTGACGTAACCATGGCAGCTACACTCCTCATCGTCATCGCTGCAGGCGATGGGCATCAGATTCGAGCAGGCGTACTCCTCGTCGAGCACGCAAATTGAGCCGTCCGCGCAGTCCTGGGCCGAGACACTGCAAATCGTTAGGCCGTCCTCGCAAAGCCCTCGGTCGGGATCAGCCACAGCGAAGACCTGAATCAGCGAGTCGTCGGCCGGAGCATCCGGGCGCGGGGCACTGCAGCAGGTGTCGAGGCGGGCGGATGTGTCCGCAGCCACGAACTTGTACCAGACCGTCCCGACGCCTTGGGCTCCCGGGTCCTCCTCGTGACAGCAAAATCCGGGCTCGGTGTCGCTCGTCGTGGCATGAATACCGTCGCTTTCCATGACGCCAGGTATCTCGATGAGCCGTGCACCGACGCCATGCTCCGGATCCCAACACTCATCGCTGGAGGGGGGGCTACAATCGCAGATCAGTTGGGCCAGTGCAGCGCAACTTTCATCCCAGTATTCGGTGCAACAGTAAAGATAGGAGGGCTCCCAAGGCCAACCCCATCCCTGCGACGAGCACACATCTTCGCAGCACGTACGGTCGGAACAGCCACGTTGACGATCGCCGATGCAGACGCCCTCGGTAATCCACTCACAAGTGCCATCAGGGAGGCAATCATCGCCAGCGAACGTGCAAGGCCGGCCGTCATTCGGTCCGCCGATGCAGCCGTAACCATCACATTGGTCTGGCCACGCGCTGGGATTGCAGTCCACACCATCGAACGGCCCACCGACGCAACAAGCCTCCCTCGCCCGTGCCTCGCAGCAGTTACCTTCGCCATTCAGGCAAGCCATTATCGGGCATCGCTGGCCCATTTCGTTGCAGAACTGGCCGGGTAGCCACAGCCGGGCCCAGTCCAGGGGTGGAAGCGCGTTGCACTGGTTCTCGGTCAAGTTCTCGCATCTGTCTGTGGGCGTGCAGCACGCCGACACGCCGCACGGATGGGGGAATGGACCGTCGCAGTCGCCGCCGGGGCAATCGGCCTGGCGTGTGCAAGGTTGACCATCATAATCCCCGCCATCGCATTCCGACTCGCAGGATGCGCCCTCAAGCCACAACTCGGGAGTGGCGCAGTTCATCTCGGCCACGGAGTCCCGGCAGACGGCCTCGTTCTCGTCGTCCGCCAGGTTCATGTCGCAGCAGGCTCCGACCGGCGGCAGACCGTCACAGTAGATGGTCAAATCGAACCCACCGTAGCACGAGCCCGCGGATTCCTGTGGCTTCCACCGCCCCTCCATGTAGACCTGAAACAGGTTTGTCGTGTAGCCGGGACTTGCCTGCTTGCAGGTCAGAAGTGGGCCGACAGTTGGATTGCTGGCCCTGTAGACGGCAAAAATGTTGCTCTGGGAAAGTGGGATCGGTTCCTCGAAGTCGAATCGGCAGATCTGAGCGTCATCGCCCGACGAGAAGCAGGCCCATCGGGTGCCTGGAATCAGGCCACCGTTGACGGGGTCACTGTTATCAAGATGTGTGCGGAGATCAAGGCCGACTACCCCGTTACCCCTGTGAGCGAACTCCAAGGCCACCAAGTTGCACTCGTCGGTAGCCAAGCTGATATCGTCGGCGAAGTGATTGCCCATGCCTGCGGAGAATGGGACACCGGCGTGGTTGGAGTTCTTGTAGCCCACGAACGACGCCTGGCAGTCATCACGGACGTATATCTGGGCGTAGAAGCTCGCGTGGGGCCCATCGGGGAACCCACCGAGACCAGCCGCACACGGAAACCCAGGGAAATCGAACCGGTCCGCTGAGAATCCGACATCGGCCGGTGCTCCGACGACCACACCGGCTTTCACCCTGTCAAACGATACACCCAGATACAGCGAACTCGGGATTGGCACGTCGACGCCGGGCGGAATCACAATCATGACCGTGTACGTACCGTTGTCCGGCAGGTACACATGGACGGCTGTGCCCTCAATGAGCGTCGCACCTTCGTCAGCACCGGGGCAGGTCTCATAAAGAGCGAAATCGACGCCGAAGGGCCCGACGCCGGAGCCGTCGCCGTATTTGTCGCCTGTGACCAGAATCACATACCGGTCGAGGTGGCAGCCGGCAATGGCGGTCGTCGTGATATCGTCCGCGAACCGTGCGTTGTATAGGCTGTCTGACGGCCCGAAGACGTGTTTCCCAAGCGTGTTGCTGTAAACCAGCCGGGACGTACCGGCCGTTGTGCCAGCCGTAGCACCGTCTTCGCCAATGATCCATTCGTGGATCTCCACGTTGGCCGGCAGCGGGCTGAGGCAATCTCGGAGGGCGTTGTCGAGGCGTGCTGCGACCACTGCGGGTTCGTCTGCGCGTGCTCCTGCGGCCACAGGGCTCGATATCACGTGTGCGACCTCCGCGACCGTTTCCCTGTTACCGGTTTCGACGGCTGCAGCGATTGCTACGACTACGACACCAAAAGAGGCGGTTATGCGTATTATGGTCGATCTTTCACTTCGCATGACGGGCATCCTTTCGCACGGATAGAGCTCAGTGTACCGGACGCTCAAGGTGTCCGGCTTCTTGGAAGCGACTCAGACCAGTGAACCTGAGGCGCAGACGCTCAAATCCCATGAACCCCGCCCGTCCCAAAGGGCCGGTCGATCAATTGACGTGAAGTTGGCAGCCACCGTCGCCCACAACAGTCCCATAATGATAGGCATCCGGCGACCGTGTGTCAAGGACGGGGGGAGTTTGTCGAAGCTCGGTTGCGTAGAGGGCTACATGAGCGGTGCTTGCCAATCGGCGGGACTTTGCTGAATGCGTCAAAGGGCAACCGTCTGGCT
This sequence comes from uncultured Phycisphaeraceae bacterium, assembly GCA_964548955.1. Lineage (GTDB taxonomy): Bacteria > Planctomycetota > Phycisphaerae > UBA1845 > UBA1845. The sequence goes on along the minus strand of CAZJTP010000005.1, from coordinate 47,056 downwards.
CTACTGTTGACCGTGCAGGTGTCCGTCGTTGTCGGCGAATCAGTTTTCGGTTGGTGTTCGCGGTCGCTGACGCGTGTTGACCGAGCATCTTCCGCGCACAGTGTTTCAGGGTTCGGTTGGTTCCGCCTGGGACGGTTATGGCAGTGTGATCGGCTCGGTGCAAGCAGCCGCGTGCGGACTGCAACCGTGAACAATGGGTCAAATGAGCAGTGCAAACACAAAAAAATGTGGTTTTTTTTCGCGATATTGCGGCCGTGTGTACACATCGACGGAGTGGTCCAGCAACGATGATCCGCTCACGCGATGCCGCCCGACGGCACCCGAAAACGACGGTTTTTCAGCGTCCAAACAGGTTTTTAGGTGTGCGCGCGCGTTTGACGAATCGTCACGACGGTTCGGGTTGGGAAGGTGCAGTACGACTCGATCGGTGAGGTATGCCCGTGTTGTTGCCGGTTTCAATATCTCAAGAGGCACGCCGTGCGTTCCGATTACGCCAAGGTCGGGAATGCGACAGTAACATAGAATCGTACCTTTTGGAGATGCTGACCATGGCAACAAATGTAAGAGGACGCAGTGGTGCCCGCCCGCGTTCAACGTCCGGTACGTATCCCGCCTACAGCGGTTGGGACCGGACCGACACGACGCCTAAGGGTAACCACCCAAGAAAGACCTGGAACAGGAACACCGCGACGAGGACCGTCCCGCCGGCCTGGAGGAGCTGCGCCGACAACCTGGCATGGAAGATGAACTCGTACAAGATGCTCTACAACCAGACGAAGGGTCCGGCCAAGTACACCCGCCCAAGCCCCACTACGCTAAATAGCTTCGCGAACTGGGTTGGCAAGGGTGGGATCGTTCACACGGTCACGGCCGCCCAGGTAGCCCGCTGGGCGAAGGTGACGCGGAAGAACTTCAACACTCGCACGCCCACGCCGACGGCATGCAAGAATGTTCTGTACGCCAAGTTCGGTAAGACCACGATCAAGGCCGTCGCCCGCACCAAGAGCGGCTCGTTCATGGTGGTGACGCCGCAGATCGTCAACGGCAAGAGCTTCTGGTTCCCCACGTAAGCCGGAACGCAGAGACAAAAGTCTCCTAAAGGGGCGATCTCGATAGTGGGTCGCCCCTTTTTTGCGCTTGCACGGTGGAACATATCGGGCGGCGGGTGCCGGCATGACTTGTGCTTCACTTGGGACCGTCCGTTACGTGCCCCTCGCAATCGAACACGTCGCTGCGTAATCGTACGTGTCTTCACATCCGCAGTTGGAGCGTCTGACAATACCCGTGTGAGACAGGCTTTCCAGCCTGTCTCTTGACCAATTGGAAAGTCGGTCCCACAGGTTTGAGAATCGGCCCGCAGGTTCTGTTGGCCGGCGTCAGTATCACAAGTCCTCATGTTGCATTTGACGGCGGGCGAGGCAGTCTGATAAACTCTCAAATACGTGATGCGCAAGGGGGGCTCACGTGCTAGAATCTTCCGGTAGAGATCGTCACGGCTGCACCACAAGAGTTGGAAGAGCGTGCATCGAGATCTCCGCGGCGCTATCTACTTCGTATCCCGGGCTGTGCACATGAATCCGCAAGTGGTCATGGCAAAGGTTTCCGACCGGATCCACGGGTCCCTGGGATTGGCCGTAACGTTTGTCATGTCAGTCTCAGCGGCGTACGCTCAGGACGCCTCCAACGCGTTGGAGGTGCGCACATCACGGGTGACGGGCTACGCGTCGTTTGTTACGGCTGTGGGCGGCGGCGATGTCCCTCTGAAGCTTCCGGAGGGTCGAGTTCGGCCCGAGACTGCGGATTTTCTGTGTGAGTACGGGCATCTGTTCGGCGCCAGCGATCCAAACACAGAGCTGGCAGTTGCCAAGACACATACCGATGCGATCGGCTGGACACATACGACCTATAACCAGGTTCACAACGGTGTGCCGGTGTTCTCGGGGATTTTGAAAGTCCATCAGAATGGGCAAGGAAGGATCGTCGCCGCGAATGGTGACTTCTATCCGATCAAGCCAGGCCTGAGCACTGTTCCTACACTCAGGGTCGACGAGGCCATCGCCAGTGCGGCGGCTGAGGTCGATGTTGGTGGTTTCGCGGTGGAACAGTCGGAGTTGGTGATCGTCGATCCCGGCTGGTACGGCGACCCGCCACTGGGTGCATGCCTGGCGTATCACGTCGTGCTGGTTGACTGGGCTATTCCGCTTCGGGAAGCGTTTTTCGTTGACGCGCACACGGGGGCGATCCTTGACCGCTGGTCCATGGTTTACGACGCGAAGGTGCGGCTCATTCACGACGGCGAGGCCGGCAGCGATTGCTGCTTCATACACGACGCGATGGGCTGCGACGACGCCGACTGCGAGGCAAAGGTTTGCGAGAGGGACGCATCCTGCTGTGAGGACGAATGGGATAGATACTGTGCGATCAGGGCTGCCTATTATTGCGAGAGTCTCTGCATACCCGGTGCGTTGGCCCGCGGGGAAGGGGATCCGCCGACCGGCATACCCGACGTCGACGCCGCCTACGACTACTTCGGTGATACGTACGACTACTTCTTCCGTGCGTTCGGTCGTGACGGCCTCGATGACGCCGGTATGACAATGGTCGCGACGGTGAACTCCCAGGCGCCCGGTTGTCCGAACGCTTACTGGGACCCTTCGCTACGACAGATCGTCTGCTGCCCCGGCACGGCGGCCGACGATGTCGTCGCGCACGAGCTTACCCACGGGATCACCGGGTATACGGCGAACCTGATCTATCAAAACCAGTCCGGTCAGCTCAACGAATCATTCTCGGACGTCTTCGGCGAGCTGGTCGATCTGTTCAATGGTGACGTTGCCTTTGTCGGGCCGGCGGGTGACCCGTTGTGGCCCGAGCATCCAACGGGGCCCGGTTCCGACACGCCGAACCTTCGACGCACCGCATGCAGCGACCCGGATGACGGATACCCCGATGGCGTCCGCTGGCTGGTTGCTGAAGACGCCGTGGCCTTTGGCGGGGCGATCCGCGACATGTGGGATCCGACATGCGAAGGTGATCCCGATCGGGCCAATAGCCCCCTGCAGACTTGCAACGTCTTCGACGCCGGCGGCGTGCATAGCGGCAGCGGGATTCCCAACCATGCCTTTGCACTGCTCACCGACGGTGGCACGTTCAATGGGTATACGGTTAACGGGATCGGACCGATCAAGGCGGGGGCCGTCTGGTATCGGTCCTTGACGACCTACCTGACGATCGCCGCCGATTTTGACGAAGCGTACGCCGCGTTTAATCAGGCCGCTCTTGACCTGGTCGGCACCTTCCCCAACGACCCGCGGACCGGAGCGCCGTCGGCGGACATGTTCACGGTGGCGGATGCGGAGGAGGTCGATAAGGCGCTGATGGCGGTGGAGATGGATACGCCGGGTCGCTGCGGCTGGACCGTCCACGTGCTAAGCTCCGAGCTTCCGAACCAGTGTGCGGCCTCAGCGATCCTTTTCGAGGATGATTTCGAGAGCGGGATCGGCGGATGGACGGTCTATAACTCCGGACCTCCCACGCCCTACGACTGGGTACAGGTCACGGAGCTTCCGTTTGAGCGACCCGGAGCAGCGTGGTTCTGTAGCGATCCCAACCTCGGCGATTGCGACAGTCAGGATGAGTCGGCCCGACATTCGCTTGTCAGTCCGCCGATAATGTTGCCTGCGGACGCGGAGTTCCCCTACCTTGCCTTTACGCACTATATGCAGTCCGAACCGGCATACGACGGCGGGAACGTAAGTATATCCATTAACGGCGGCGGATGGGAGGTGATTCCCTACGGCGCGTTCGAGTTCAATCCGTACAACTCGGTGATTCGGTTAGCCGTCGCGATGGGGAACACCAACCCTCTTGCCGGTGAGGAGGCCTGGACGGGGGTCGGCGGAAGGTGGGGTACGTCGGTGGTTGATCTGAGCAGACTCGCGGGCGCCGGCGACACGATCGAGGTTCGTTTTGACTTCGGCAAGGATGGCTGCACCGGTTCTGGCGGATGGTATGTCGATGACTTCGTTGTCTATACCTGTCCGGACTGCAACCTGAACCGGATCCCGGACCATCGCGAGTTTGTCTGGACGACACTGTCGGGGCGCCTGGGCAACATTGGGACCGGCATTCGTCAGCAGTTCACGCTTCCATCGCCTCCGCCGGCAGCTGGTGACGTGACGCTGTCGTTTACGGCCATGGGGGATCTGAGCCGCGAAGCCGAGTCGATCAGCGTGGCCATCAACTGGACTCGGGTCGGGACCGTTTTTGCGACGGGTGGGAGTGACTGCCCATCAGTACCCAATGCTGAGACGATTGTCGTGCCCGCGTCGTTTTACAACGCGGCTGTGGGAAGCGGTGACGTGACCATCAGCATGACGGCGACGGAGGAGGTGAATCCGACGCTGTGTGCCGACGGGACCTACGTTACCGTTTTCGTGCAATATGAGTTGGATCCGCTGGACACCGACGGCAACGGTGTCCCTGACGAATGCGAATGGTGTGCGCAGGCCGATGCGCCCCTGGACGCTCCGAACGCCGTGGCGAAGAACCGCTATATCTCGTTCGTGCCCGGCAACCCCGGTCGGCTGACGGCACTTCGGGTTACGCTGGTCCACCTGCCTTCGCCGTTCGAAGCCCTGGAGGGTACGGCCATGTGGGTGACGCAGCCGTTGGAGATCAGCGAAATCGCCGATCGCGTGGACGCCCGGCCGCCGGTCTTTACGAGTGTGCGGCTTGCATGTCGGCCGGTTTATCGGGATTGGAGTACGGCGGGGACCGTTCATGTTTCCGACGACGAGATTCTTCCTGGCGCTGTGTACGAGGTGCAGGCCATCGATCTGGCCTGCGGTGAATCGGCTGAAGCGTACTACTCGGCACCGCTGGTACTGACGACCAGTCTCTGGGGTGACTTAACGGGTCGTTGCGATGTGACGCCCTGCACACCGCCGGACGGCGTGGTGGACATGACTACCGACGTGACGGCCGTGCTGGACAAATTCAAGAATCTTCCCGGTGCCTTGATCAAAGCCAGGGCCGATCTGGGCGGGGCCGTGCCGAACCGAATCATCGACATGGCGGACGTCATGTACGCCATCGATGCCTTCTGTGGTCTTTCCTATCCCTTTGGGAATCCCAGGGGATGTCCGTGATTGCGGATTGCGGATTGACGATTGTCGATTACCACGACGGCGAATTTCACCCTTGACTCGCCGCGCAGGCATACGCCCGCAGTTGCTCGCTCCGCGAGCGGCGGCGTGTCAAGGGCAAGATCCCCAATCTCAGCAATCAGCAATTCAACCACCTGACACGTCTTCATCGTTTACTCCGGGTGCAGCAGGAAACGATGTTTGGCCACCTGGCCCGGTTCGACCTCGACGGGTACCCGTTCAGGATGGAACTCGGGTGCTTCTGCAGCCAGGTAGTATAATCCCGGTTCGAGCTGGAAGAAGTGGAAGCGGCCGGTGCAGTCCGTCTCAGTTTCCCTGATCAGTGTGACATCGTTCGGGGATGTCCCATCGGGTTCCGCCGGCGCGAAGAGCAATACGCGAGTGCTGGGTAGGGGCACCGAGCCCTCCCAACTGGGTCCGCCACGGACCTCCCCGATGATGCCGCCGGCATATCTGAAAATGGACCTGTATGCCGCATCCAGAATCGCGTCCATGAATCCGGATGCCGGATCACGGCGTTGAGCCCGAGGAAGTCTTCGTCGCCGTAGCGGTAGCCGCTCATCTCACCGTGATCGATGGTTTCCACAGGACAGTCGCAACACATCCGGTAGCTCTGCGCGGCCTCCTCGGCCAGCTTCGCAGCGTTCGACCGGGGAGGATACGTGCCGCGGTCGTCCGCTAACGCCACACCGCTCGCCAAAACCGTGAGCAGCAAGCCATATTCCGTTGCTTTCAGTCGCATCATCTTGAGTTTTCCTTTGCTGGACAGCCCGTTGGGCTCTGTTATCGGTTCCGAGTACCAATCGCCGACCGCCGACATTGGAACAGTTTGCGCCCGGACTGGATCGGCGGTGCTGCGAGAGTCCGGTTCATCCATCGTGTGGCACTGACAAAGGCGTTGCGGCGGATGTTCCACCGCAGTCCGACCGGGCCCGGCCTGCCGACAAGCTTATTGTGACCATAGGTGTCCCATCCGATCAACGCCGGCGAATCGTTCCTATTGCAGGTTCTTTGTGCGGTTTCGTTCGTGAGCCACGTATCGTGCACGCGACGCCGTTTGCGGAGTACCGGGTTTTTCCAGTTGGATGAATGGCGATCACGGGGTATCATACTATGTATCGCTCAGCGTCCGCTCGGTTATCGGGCCGGCGGTCGGCGGGCACAATTCGTCCGGGGAAAGGTGCCTTCATACGGGTGTTCTCGTGAAGGCGATTCCATCCCCGAGTTGGTGTGCATGCTTGCATCAGCGCGGCGACGGACTGCGGTGTGCGTAGGATTTCGGGGGTAACAGCCGGTAGAAACGAGGGGATTCCATCTCCAACAATACGAAAGGGAGAGACCAGGGCAAGCGCTGGGAAAGTGCGCCAAGTCGGTTCCGGTAGGAGCCGCACGCAGCGAATTCGGAGTTGTGGATTCGCCGTTCAATGGTTTCCGACGTTCGAGCATCTTGCAGGGTCTGTGCTTGGAGCATCCCGATCCATCGAGGGGAATAAGACAATGTTAGTAACTGAAAAATCGGTTTCGATGAGTCATGCCGCCGTTGCAGGCGCGATAGTCTTGGCCGTTGCGTTCGTCGTGTTGCGGGTTGCACCGCTTGGCGCCGCGGCGCCATTGGGATCGGTGGCGACGCCGATCGGGGAGACCTACAGTGTTCACCACATGGTCGGGGCGGATCTCGACCAGAATGGGACCGTAGATTGCTGCTTCATCAACGAGGATCCGCCGCCCGCCGCACCGGATGATATCGTGACCTTTGACGGGCTTGCTGAAGCGATCATGACCGACATCTTCGGTACTGTCCCGACCGTGACGGAGTCAACGGTTGACAACGCCGACGGAACCCATCGGCTGGTAATCGATACGAGTTCGCCATTCGGCAGCGATATGTTTCCCGAAGGAGTCACGGACGACGACACCGGTATACCTTTGACAGATGCGTGTTTTATGATCGGGCTTCTTGACTCTCTGGACTGGCCCGGTGTGGACAGCGTAACGTCTGCGACGATCTCGTTTATGACCGACGGCGGCGTTGTGCGTGGTCCGTTCGACGTGAGCGGACACGACCATTTTACCGATCCGTGGAACGGCATTTTTATGATGACGCTCGAGAACGGTGCCGGAATAGGTATCAACGGCGTACATCTGGAGATTCTCGTCGGCAAGGAAGCGCAGGGGCCGCTCGGTGCCTGCTGCGTTGAGGGGGAATGCATCGGCGACATTGAGCAGATAAGCTGCGAGTTTATGGGCGGTCACTGGCATCTCAACGCGTCATGCGGTGCTAACCCGTCGCTGCCACCGCCCGTCTGCGATTCGGCGAACTACAGATTCAACAATGGGTTCCCGCTCGATGACGGGGGGGCACCGATCAGCCAATACGCTCCCGATGTTCCCTTCGGCGCCGGAGCGGTTGACGATTTTATTCTTGATTCGCCTCCCGGCAGTGATGACCGGTGTCGGATCAGCACCGTATGGGCTTGGATGACACACAGTGTGGGTGGGATCGATCCGAGCACCGATTACCAGGGAGTGAACGTCACGGTCTATGCCGACGCGACGCCCAAGGGGCCTAACGGTCGCCCGCAGGATGACGGCACCCACACAGCCTTTACTTCCGGTGGTATCGTCTATTCCCGAACGATTCCCATGGACATCGTGACCGCAACATCCACGGTGACTTCGTGCATGATCGACGATTGGCAGCTTGATATTCCCGTTGACATCATTCTCAATCACGACACCAAGTATTGGCTGGAGGTCCAGCCGATCATGGACGCCGCAGTGTGCCAGGTGCGGTGGCTTTATTCCCAGAACAACAACGACCACGCGGCGCAGGAGTTTGGACCTCATTTCGGGATCTATGAGTGGCAGGAGGTCACGGGGAACGCCAACGCATGTCCGCCGGATACTCCCCCGGCCGGCACGCGCGAGAACCTGGCATTTCAGCTTTTCGGAGAAGACGTCTCCGGTCCGCCGAATGATGATTGCGAAAACGCGATCCTGATCGGCGAAGGGACTATTCCTTTTAGCAGCATCGGTGCTACCACCGACGGACCTGATGAACCTGAAATGTGCACATTCGGGCTGTACAGTCACCTCGAGTCGGACATCTGGTTCGACCACGTTGCCACATGTACGGGAGAGCTGACGGTCAGCCTGTGCGGCAGCGGGTATGACACGAAGCTGGCTGTCTACGATGGGTGTGACTTCTGTCCGCCGCGGGACATCCCGATCGCGTGCAACGATATGTGGTGTGGACAGCAGTCGCAGGTAACAACTGATGTGGTTGAAGGTAACTGCTATCGGATCCGAATCGGCGGTTACCAGGATGAGCAGGGTAAGGGTATCATAACGACAAGCTGCTACACGCCGCCGCCTCCGAGTGGGGCCTGCTGTAGTGACGATGGTGACTGCCTCGGCACGATGACCGAAGCGGAGTGCGACGTTGAAGACGGTACGTGGTACGAGGGCCAAAACTGCGACACGTTCATTTGCCCGGTGCCGCATCCTCCCCATGACGAGTGCTATGCGTGCATTCCCATACTGACCGGTGCATCGTACTCAGGCTCTACCAATGGGGCGACCGGTACGGATACCAGTTCGTGTTCAGTCAATGATACGAGGGACGTGTGGCACTGTTGGACACCTGACTGCAACGGTGTTGCGATCATCAGCCTTTGTGACAGTGCGTTCAACACCACGCTGTCCATCTACGACAGTTGTGGAGGAGATGAACTGGCATGCAGTGACGACTATTGCGGGGACGGTCGCCAGTCACTCATCTCGCCCCACCAGATACCCTCCGTTGATGTATATGTGACTGCCGGGGAGACGTATTTCATCCGCGTGTCAGGTTGCAACGGTGCCATCGGCAACTACACACTTGCCGTGGATGACTGCGCTAACGCCTGCTGTTCTACTACAGGATTCTGTATGCTCAAGACGTACGACGACTGTACAAACGTCGGTGGGCTGCCCAAGGGGGATGGTACGGTATGTCTGGGCGACCATAACTACAATGGTATCGACGATATGTGCGAAGAGTGTCCCGATGCGACGATCAGTAACGCGATGCCCCCCGACGGTGTGGTCGACGCACGGCAGCCCTCTGAACCCGGCGACGAGCTGCCGAGGCAGGGGATCGGTACCGCCGAGGAGGCGATCGTAATCACGCTTGATCCGCCGGAGGCCGGCGTCGGCGGTTGCTTTAAGGTCTGCGAGACGGCTGTGGATCCGCTGCTGAGTTCCAATACGATTGTGAATGTGACCGACCAGGGCAGCGGCGTGTACAAGATCGTTCTGGATCGGGCGATTACGGCCGGGGCGGTCACGACGATCCAGTACACCGGCGACGGCAGCTACGTGGAATACATCTCACACCCGGCCAACGTGAACGCCGACATCAAGGCGGCCCCGTCGGACATCTTGAGAATCATCGACTACATCAACGGTGTGGCGGCGTCACCGTGGGGTATCTACAGTGAGGACATCGATCGCAGCGGTATGCTTGGGCCACCGGACATCCTGCGCGTAATCGACCTGCTCAACGGTGCAGGCGTGTACGATCCGTGGCTGAACACCTCGCTGCCGGAAAACACTTCATGTCCGCAGTGACATGGTTGAGTCATTATTGATCTACGGCGTTTCCCGTCTTTTCTGGTGTTGTTGGTTCGGTGAGGAGTTGTGTCTCGCAGAGGTTGCGGTAGAGGGGGCAACGCTCGAACATGTCCTCATGCGTGCCGGTGTCGATGACCCGGCCGGCGTCCATCACGATGATCCGGTCGGCAAACTGTATGGTGCTGAGGCGGTGCGCGATGATCAGAGTCGTGCGCCCTTTGGCGAACTGCTGGAGGGCGGTCCGGATTCTCAGCTCGGATTCGGAGTCGATCTGGCTGGTGGCCTCGTCGAAGATGAGGATGGGTGCGTCGCGGAAGACGGCCCGCGCGATGGTGAGTCGCTGCCGCTCACCACCGGAGAGGGTCGTGCCGCGCTCGACCAGGCTTGCGTCGTACCCACCTGGGAGGTTTTGAATGAATTCGTCGGCGGAGGCGCGGGCGGCGGAATCCTTGACGCGTTGCTCGTCGACGACCGATTGGCCGTAGGCGATGTTGTCCGTCGGCGTACCGGCAAAGACGATCGCATCCTGCGTCACCAGCCCGATCTGGGCGCGAAGGCTCTTCAGCGTCACACTGCGTATGTCGATACCGTCGTAGCGGATTTCGCCGGTGTCGGGATCAAAGAGCCGCGGCAACATGCTCACCAGGGTGGTTTTGCCGCAGCCGTTCGGTCCGACGATCGCGATCGTCTCACCCTTGCGGATTGAGAGGCTAATACCCACAAGTGCCGCCGTCTCCGCGCCGGGATACGTGAAGGTCACGTCGGAGTACTCGATACTGCTTTGGAGCGGTTTAAGCTCGATGTCGGCCGGTGTGAGGTCGGTTTCCGTCGGCTGATCGATGACGTGAAAGATGCGCTCCGCCCCGGCGGTGGATCGCATCACGCGGACATAGACGTCGGTCAGCTTCCGAAGCGGATCGAACAGAACCGACAAGGCGACGCCGAGCGTGGCGAACTGTGACATTGAGATGTCATGGCGGAGGACGCGGCCGGCGAGCCAGACCGTCAACACGCTGCCGGCGACGACGGCGACCGTTTCCATCATTGGGCTCACGAACGCCTGGAGCCGGGCGAGCTTGACCTGCTGCTTCAACACGCGACGGTCGACCTCCAGCAGTCGCTCTCGTTCGTGCTGCTCGGCCGTGTAGGCCTTGACGACCCGCAGGTTCTGGAGGCTGTTGGTCAGGACGCCGATCATCTGCCCGTACGCCTGTAGAAGCTTGCGATTCGACTTCTTGACGCTCCGCCCAACCCGCCAGAACACCGCCACCGCAAGCGGCGTAACCAACACCAGAGCCAAGGTGATTCGCCAATCCAGCGCAAATGCCAGGCCAAGAATGAAAGCCGCCCGCAGCGGCTCGCGGATGAATTTGCTGAACAGCGTCAGCATCCCGCGCTGTATCTCCTGGATATCTTGAACGAAGCGGCCGACCAGGTCCGACGTCGGTTGGCCTGAAAAGAACGACATCGGCAGATGGAGTGTTCGTTCATATAGATCGCTGCGCAGGCGCATCATCGCGCGAAGAACGGCCTCGGCGATCAACACCTCACCGAGGTAACGGAACACGTTTGCCAGAACAATCACAAGGACCAGGCCGGCGAGGAGCCACGTAAGCACCCGGAGCTTGTTCTCGTCGGCGTTTTCGGGCATGATCGAGGCCGCCCGGCGCAGCAGGTGGAGCTTCCAGTCAAGTTCATGGGGTTGCAACGTCAGCAGACGAGGTTGTCCTGCCGCATCGGTCGCAGCGTCCGTCATGACGGATATAGCCTGACCCGCTTCGGCGTGCGCCAAGTCGTGCAACAGTTCAGCAGCCGATCGCTCCTGAGCATCCCAAAGATGATCCGCCGACCGCAAACCCTCCTTGTAGAGTAGGCTTTCGTCGTCAACCGTCAGCAGACGGATAGCGGTTTCGTCCGTTGGTCGCACAAACTGCACGTCGAGCCGTCGACCGGCGATCGTACGATCCACCCATCCGCGTAAACCTTCCTGCTCCAGAAGGATCTTGAAAACAGGAAAGGCGCCGCCGACGCTGACCGTGTGGAGACAGGCAAACGCCACCGTTGAGAGAAGACCGAGTGCGAGCATCACGCGGCACTTACACGCCACGGCGACGAGGCGTCCAAGTTCTCGCGCGTGAAAGCGGGGTGTGGGTGTCTTTACCTTGGCGTCGACCGAGATCAGTTTCGGATTCATCGAACGATTCTTAGGCCAGGCTTCTGTAGAGTCGTACGTACGGCTCGGCGATGATGGACCAGCTAAGCAGGTTGCGGCTGACGTCGCGAGCGCGCCGTCCCATGGCTACCCTGTCTTCGTCGGACATTGCAAACAGTGAGCGCAAACCGACCTTCAGGTCGCCGCGCGTCGGCGCACATACCCGGATGACGTCTTCCGTGCCGTTCGGCGCGATGCAGTTCGACGCGATCACCGGTACACACGTGACCATGGCCTGCATGATGGACGCGGGGAAGCGAACCTGCAAGCTCGGTGCGGCGACAATCGACGCTCGAGCGAGCCACGCCCGCTGGGTCGTCAAGTCGGGTGCCGACGCAAAGAGGACACGTCCCTCACCGCCTTTGCGACGAATGGCTGCCTCGAGCATCTTCCGCCAGTCACCCATTTCGCATCCGGCGATCACGACGTTCCAGGCGTCGGCGTCCGGGCCTATTTCGGATAGCGCCCTCAAGAACGGTACGAATCCTTCCGTGGGGTGAATCGGCCCCAGCATCAAAACAAAACGGCCTTCCGGCGCCGCACGGGATGGCGAATTGCCACCCGCCGAGCCGCGGCTTGAAGCTCGCCCGGAGTCTCCCGGCGATTGAACTTCGCAGCTCGATCCATCACCCGTTTCGTATTCGCTTACGTCAATGCCGTACGGGAGTTGCATGACGTTTGCGTTCACGTGGCGGGAGTGCAGCTCGTGCTGTTCGGTTTCGTTGAGCGTGGTGACGGCGGCCGCGTTGTGGATGAGGCGGTTCTCGTAAAGCAGAGCCCTCAGCTCGTCTCGAAACCGCTTTTGCTGATACACCGTGCTGCATAACGCCCCGTGCGGGGAGATGATGTAGGGCTTGCCCGCCTTCCGGGCTGCACCGGACGCCGCACGGGCGAGCCCGTAACCCCAACCATGCACGTGAAGGACATCGGCTTGTCCGATCAGGTGGGCAGGTTTGTTCGGTGGTCCAACGTGTGTTGAAGCGTTTGAAAGACCGGACGGATTGAAGCCCGTGGATCGATCCTGTGATACTGCTTCGGATTCGATGTCGTGTTGGCGAAGCTGCGCAAACAAGCCCGGCAGCGAGATCGCGACGGAACCAGCCTCCGGGGCCAACGATTCGACAACGTGGAGTACGTGTAGGGCCATGACGGGTGGGGATTCTAGGCTAGACTGGTGGGCGGTGAAAGCGAAAAAGATGGTTGGTGTCACCGGACGCTGCCGGTGTCAGCCCTCACCGGTAAAACCGTCGAGTTTGTCGAACTTGCGGCGAGCTGCACAGCGTACGTAAGCACCGGCCCGTTGCGCCAGGTCACGATAACGCCGCTTCCACTCTTTCCGTGGAGAGCCGATCCGTTCCATGTAGGTCTTGAGAAACCGGCCATAGTCGCTACGGGTGATGCTCGAATAGCTCAGGAGACTCGCCGCCAGGCGTATAACAGACTGCCACCGCCGAGTCGCGCCGACGCGCGGGAGTAGCTGAAGGCCGTCGAGGTCGACCAGCCAGACCACAACGTACCCACGAAGTCCGTCCCAGTTTGTCAGCAGGATGTTGGAGGCTTTCAGGTCGCGGTGAGTAAAGTTGTTTCGCTGCAGACGCACGAGCAGCTCGACGATCGCCGACGTGATCGCATCTTTGACGCTGCGCACACGTTGTCGTTCCAGCCGGGGCAGCAGTTGCAGCGCCACGTGATCGAGATCTACCGGATCGGGAATGCAGGCGGTGACGAGCCACGCTTCGCGGCGCGGGCGACGTCGCTCGATTGTCGCCAGCGGCAGAGCCGTGTTGACGCCGATCGCAAGCAGTTTAAGTGCGCGAGTGAAGTTGCGGCGCTCGCGCGGCGACCGCAGTGCGCTGGCGAGCCGGCGACGAAAGCCCCGCGTTTGGCTTTGCTTGCCTATGACGTCGATCGAGCCGTCGCCGGCGGCGAGGCGCGCCCGAAACACTTCCCCGTCCTTGGAGTACTTCAGCAGCTTATGGCCTGGTAACGAGGTCGGATCATCCGCGAGACGGGTGAGCTGTGACCGCCATTGTTCATGGGTGGGCAACTTCAGGTGTACCGTCTCATATGGTGACACATCATGGCACCCCATCAGCACGCGCCCGGACCATCCGCCGGGCAGGCTGATCGGCTTGATGTCGAAGCGCGGGCGGGTCATGGCTGCGGTGAACCGGGTCTTACGGATTCAGTGTCGGGAGGACTCCCTCTCGCAGAAAGCGGACGATCCGGTGCGCCGCCAGTCGGTGGCCTGCGGGGTTTGGATGCTCATTGGCCGGGCTGACACACAGCTCTCGGGCGTCGCGCCCGGTGAACACCTCAAGTAAATCAAGGTAGGGGACGTCAAGCTCCGAAGCAAACTCACGCATGGCTACATGCACGTCCATAAGCAGATAGTCGTCCAACCGAACCAGCCACGGGAACAGCACTAGGGTGTACACCGCGCCGCTATCCTCGACCGTTTCTTTGCATGCCCGCACGTCAGCCTCGAACGTCGCCCAGGCTTCCACGCGCTCGTTGGGGCTGTGCCCGCCTCGAAAGTAGTCGATGGTCTTGTTCCACGCAACCCAATACCGGATTTGCCGCTCGGCGAATCGCAGAACGTACGAGGCGTCTCCAACCCAAAGATCCCGGTCGCGGATGCGGTAGATGTCATCCAGCCGTTCGTGCATGTTGATGCCAAGATCGTTCGGGTAAACGACGTGCACGACCACGTCCGGTCGAAGCATGTCACGCAGTGACAAATACTCGCGCCGCTGCCAACCGGGTGACGTGCCGGGGTAGCCCATGTTGATCGTGACGACTCCCTCGGGGCGGTCCGGCATAAGCGCGGTCTCGATCAAGTGACAGAAGGTCTCGTGCGGCTCGACGCTGTAACCGTACACGACCGAGTCGCCCAGGCAGACGATCCGAAGGCGCCGGTCGTCCTCGGGCAGCGCATCCCACTTCTCCCGGATACCGAGGACGTTGAGCGAGTTGTCGACGTCCTCGCAGTCGAGCGCGGGTAGCCGCGCGGGCGGCGGCGGTGTGATATCGAATGTTCGAAACGCGATCTCGGTTGCGCCAAGCGCGAGAAGTGCGGAAAGAGTGACGGTCGCGAGTCGGAATCGAAAGCGTCTCCGCCGCGCCAGTTCGTCCGGGTCTTCGTCCCAATCCGCCAATAAGTCCAGTTGCATTCCGGCGCGGATGAGTCGTGACAGTGTCACCAGGAGACGCCATTCCAGAATGATCAGACAGGCGAGCAGGGCGAATCCTAGCCACCGCGCGTCGGGCCGCTCCGATGCAATCTGCACGACGACACTCAAATACCCGGTGCACGCAAGCGCGACCACCGCCGTCGGCAGTAGCAGGGCAAAAGCAGCCCGAACATAAACGGTGTAACCTTTCGAAGAGCTCATAAGCTGCTTAGTCCGCATTTGCGCTTATCATGGTTGGACGATCTACTGGGGATCGGCACGTTCCTGCCAGGCTGCGTCCACCTCCGCAAGCTCTTGAGCAATCGCGTTGGCCTTGCGGCGGAGCTCAGCCAGCGCCTCCGGGTTCCTGTACACGTCCGGGTCGCCGAAACGCTTGTTAAGAGCCGCGAATCGAGCCTCGCACTCGATAACCATTGCCTCAAGCTCGTGGATCGACATGCGGTCGTACGGGCAGGGTATGGCCTTTGCCTTCTTCTGATTCGAGGCCGTTCGCTTTGATCTCTTGCGCGACGCCGGTTCCGCCGCCTTTTCGGCGGCGCGGCGCTGCTCCACCTGCTCGATGTAGAACGAATAGTTGCCCTCATAGAGGGCGTGTCCTTCGCGACGGATGACGAGTAGTCGATCGACGATCCGGTCGAGGAGGTAGCGGTCGTGGCTGACGACGATGATCGTGCCAGGAAACTCGAGCAGCGCCTCTTCGAGCACCTCCAGCGACGGGATATCCAGGTGGTTCGTCGGCTCGTCAAGGATCAATACGTCAGGCGCCTGAAGGATCAGTTTTGCAAGCCGCACGCGCGATTGTTCACCGCCTGAAAGCGCCCCGAGCGGTTTGAACACGTCGTCGCCGGTAAACAGATACCGCCCGAGCAGCGAGCGGGCAACCTGCTCCGGAAGCTCGGGACAGGCTGTGCGAATCTCATCCACTACCGTGCGGGCGGGATCAAGATCGTCGTGTTCCTGTGCGTAGTAGCCGACGTTGAGCTTCGCGTCGAGCGTGACGCTTCCCTCGGTCGGTGCAGTCTGATCGAGAATGATCTTCAACAACGTCGTCTTGCCGGTTCCGTTCGGACCGGTGATGCCGAAGCACGTACCCGCGTGAACTTGGGCGGTCAGATCCGTAAAGAGCACGTTGTCTCCGTAGCGCATGCAAAGCCCATCACAGCGAACAACGGTCGTGGCCTTCGTTCGGGTCTTTTCGAATGTGAATTTGAGACGCTGTTTTGTCCGTGGTGCATCTGTGACGAAATTGCCGGCCTTGAGTCGCCGCTCCAGACGCTTGCGTCGCCCCTGCGCTTCCTTCGTGCGTTGCCCGGCTAGATGCTTGGCGATAAAGGCCCGTTCCTTCCTGATGAACTCCGAGTCCGTTTCGAACTGACGCTCTTGTGTCAGCAGTCGTCTCTCCTTGGTGTTTGCGTAATTCGTGTAGTTTCCGGGGAAGCTGGTCACAGTTGTGCGATCGATCTCGACGATCCGATCGCAGAGCCGATCGAGCAGATAGCGGTCGTGCGAGATGATTACCGTGCCGCCGTGATGACCGGCGAGGAACTTCTCAAGCCAGCGAACCGCGTCGATATCGAGATGATTGGTCGGCTCATCCAACAGCAAGAAGCTTCGATCGCTCAAAAGCAGCTTGGCGAGCGCGGCGCGGCATTTCTGTCCGCCCGAGAGAACGGACATCGATTGTGCGTAGTCGGCCGGTTTGAAACCCAGACCGCCGAGAATCTCGTTGAGTCTGGTCTCGAACACGTGCCCGCCGGCTGTGATGAACCGGGCATTGACACGTTCATACTTCTCCATCAGCTCGGAGAGTCGGTCCGCTTTGGCCGGGTCCGCACAGGTTGTCATCTGCTCCGCAAAGGCGTGGAGCTTGTCCTCGAGGGCGAGCAGCTTGGAAAAGACACTGCCGACCTCATCATGCAGCGTGCGCTCGAGCGAGATGTCGGGCTCCTGTTTGAGAAAACCGATTTCGAGACCGCGTGAGTGGGTGATCGTCCCCAAGTCCGCTGGGATTTCGCCTGCGATGAGCCGGAAAAGGGTTGTCTTGCCCGCCCCGTTGGCACCGACCAAACCGACGGTCTCCCCGCTGCGTAGTTCCAGCAACACATCCTTCAGGATGACTTGATCTGAAAACTGCTTGGTGACGTTATGGATCGTAATGGCGGCCATGAATTGCCATGATAGAAGATCCGGGGCCGAGCAAACAGCAGCGCGCCAGCTAGCCAGGAGTATACGTGTTGAGCCTGCACCGCGGTTATCCAGCCTCAGAATGCGATTATCTTGTTGACGAATGCGGCGAATGATGATATTGTGCGTTCTTTGGTGGAACGAAGGAGCGTGCCCAGGTTGCCTACGTGGCATTGCTAGGCGCGGAATCGCAGGATTCCACCTGCATGTTAGGGGTTTGTGCTATTTGCGCGGCCGTTCGACCTACTCGTTCTCGCACATCTTGGCGGGAGCCGGCTTGGCGAATGGAGCTACGTAGCACGGCATACTGCTGCTGCGTCGTGTAGCGCGGATTGTATCGGCCACGATGTCCGTTTCTTCAAGGCTGTGGGCCTGGGCGTTTCATTTGATTGGTCCACTGGTGTTATGATAAGGGGGCTTGATAATGCGATCTTATCTAAGCTGTGGTCTACTGTGTGCTGTAGTTGCGTGCACCATTGAGGCGCGAGCGAGCGAGGGGGAGTTCTCACTCGTTCCTGTCAACGCGACAGGCGGATACACGATCAACGGGAACGAGATCGTGGTCTCACCCGGCGCGAGAGTCACGTTGGAGATCCACGTATCCGATTGGGATCCGGACAGTGACGGCGATCCCAAGCTGCGCGGTTACCAGGCGCAGATCGACTCGTCAGGATTCACCACGGGTGTGAGCGGCTCTCTGACCATCCCGATGATTCCCATTCCGTGTACGTCTGATGACGATTGCGTGTCAGTAGGGAGTTGTGAGGCCTCAGGTTTCTGTACGCAGACCGGCGCGTTCATCATCGATGAATCACACGTTGACTTTGTCTTCCGGGACCTGAACACGATTTCCATGGCGGACACCAGTCAACCGGACGTAAGGCTCGGCAGCCTCGTTGTGTACCTGTCGGACGTCGTGAGGGACGTCGGCTCGCCGAAGTACTCCGGCACACTCATTGTTGACGTGTCGCAGGATGCCTACGGGACGTTCACGGTAGGGTTCATCACCATCCCCCAACAGACGTTTTTGATGGACGATGACTTCGGGAGCTTCCTGCCCGCGGTGCTCACACCCGCGATGATCACCGTGACCAATGACTGCAACGGGAACGGCGTGCCCGATGACGAGGATATTGCTGCGGGTACGAGCGACGATTGTAACAACAACGGGATGCCGGATGAGTGCGAGCCGGATTGTAACGGAAACGGGGTTCCCGACGATTGTGACGTCGAAAGTGGATTCAGTAATGATTGCAACGACAACGGCATGCCTGATGAGTGCGAGCCGGATTGCAACGAGAATGGCACCCCCGACGATTGTGACATCGCTGACGGACTGAGCGATGACTGTGATACGAATGGGATACCGGACGAGTGCGAGCTTGTGGACTGCAACGAAAACGGTGTTCTCGATATCTGTGACGTTGCTAACGGCACTAGCGAAGATTGCAACGACAACGACACGCCTGATGAGTGTGAGGAAGACTGCAATCACAATGGTCGACCGGATGATTGCGACATCGCTGACGGCATCGCGGAGGATACAAACGGGAACGGCGTACCGGATGAATGCGAGATCGCCGTAATGGCTCTGGTGCCTCTCGATGCGACGGTGCCCCACACGATCAATGATAATGAGATAATCGTAACCGTAGGATCGCCGGGTGCCGTTGTATGTGTCACTATGGAGGTCCGAGTCTCCGACTGGGATTTTAATCAGGATGGTGACCCGGCCCTGCGCTCGTACCAGGCCTCGTTCGACCCGGCAGGATTCACCAGCGGCGAGAGCGGGGAGCTGTATCTGCCGGCAACGCCGATTCCATGCAACGTGGACAGTGACTGCCCGGCGTGGGCCGCGGTTTGTGAAGGGGGATTCTGTGACGCAAGCGAATCATTCACGATTGACGAGTCACACCCCGATTACGTCTTCTCGGGTTTACAGACGATTGCGGCCGCAGACCGAAGGTGGCCGGAGATTCGCCTTGGCAGTATTCTGCTGGCTTCGGGTGCCGGCGTTGTGGACCCGGGTGAGCCCAAGTACGCGGGGAGGCTGGTTCTCGAGGTGTCCTTTGACGCAACCGGCACGTTCACAGTTGGATTCTTGGATACACCGGGAAGCTTCCTCAGCGATTCCGAAGGGCAGCTCATTGGGCCCTTAAGTCTGGTACCGACGGTCATTACGCTGGCCTACGACTGCAATGACAACGGAGTCCCTGATTGCACAGACATTGTCGATGGCACCAGTCAGGACTGCAATGGGAATGGGGTTCCCGACGAATGTGAGGCCGATTGTAACAACAACGGTATAGCCGATGAATGTGACATTGCTGAAGGTACGAGCGATGACTGCAATGAGAACGAAGTCCCTGATGAGTGCGAGCCGGACTGCAACGGGAACGGTGTCGCCGATGAATGCGATATCTCCGATGGCACGAGCATGGACTGCAACCAGAATGGCGTTCCCGACGTCTGTGAGCTGATAGACTGCAACGGCAACGGGATCCTTGACAGCTGCGACATCTCTGACGGTACAAGCGGTGACTGTGACGAGAATGGCGTGCCGGATGAGTGTGAATTTGCGGACTGCAACGACAACGGCATTGGTGACAACTGTGACATAGCTGATGGATTGTCGGACGATATCAACGCGAACGGCGTACCGGATGAGTGCGAACCACTCACTATCGCGTTGGTTCCAGTCAGTGCCACCGGGATAAACTTCATCAATGGCAACGAGATCACGGTTCTTCCCGGCGCAGAAGCCGTAACTCTCGAGCTTCACGTCGCCAACTGGGATCTGGATAGAGACGGTGATCCTCTCCTGTATCTTTATCAGGCCACGATTGACACGTCTGGTTATCACAGCGGGCTTAGTGGGAGTATTGGTCTAGCCACGATATCGTGTGAGACTCACTCGGATTGTTTTGGCGAAGCCACGTGCGGCAATCAGGTGCCGGGTCAATGTGATGTATCGCTCCAAGACCATCCCGCAGTGTACATCGATACGTCGCGGCCGGATTTTGTGTTCTCGGGTGTCGAGACGATCGTGGCTGTCGATGTCGGTGGTTCCAGCCAGCGCTTCGCCGGATTCACGTACAATGACGATGATGCAGTACCGGATACGGGATTGTCGCGCTACATCGGTACGCTCATCCTGAATGTGTCATCGGACGCGTCCGGGACTTTCACCATCGGGTTGTTGCCCGATCCCGACACGTACCTACTGGGAAACGAGAGTTACCTGGACTTCATCGGCCCGCCGGGACTGGTCCCGGTGTCGATTGCGGTTTTGAGCGATTGCAACGACAACGGTTCCGCAGATGAAGCGGACATATCCTCGGGGGTAAGCTTGGACTGTAACGACAATGGTTTCCCGGACGAATGTGACACCAGCTACGGCGTAAGCGGCGACTGCAACGACAACATGATTCCCGACGAGTGCGAGCCGGACGACGACTGCAACAGCAATGGGGTGCAGGACTTCTGCGACATCGTCAATGGAACAAGTACGGATTTCAACGCCAACGGCGTACCTGATGAGTGCGAGTACCCGCCTGCAGCCGTCTCGGCGACCGGCGGCCGGTACCTGACCGTCATTCCTCCTGCGGTCAGCGATCCGATCGCGCTACTGGTGACGTCGCCTGATTACCCCTGCCTGTCTGAGTATGTGATTCCGGGACCGGGGATAGCGCGATTGGGCGAGTCGCCGGTCTTTCTGACGCCGGATGAGTGGGGGACGGTCTTAGTGGCTGACGCTGAGATCGTGCCCGACACTGAGTATGAAATCCGGGTCAGGTTCGAAATAGGTGTCTTGAGTTTCCCGGTCACCACAAGAACGGCAATCTGGGGTGATACTGTAGGGGGGTTTGTGGATAACACGTGGACCTCGCCTGACGGTGTAGTATATACCATCGATGTTGTCGCCATCCTGGACGGTTTCAAGCATCTCTCGTGTGCCCCACCGACAGAATGGATAGATCTGTTCCCGCAGATTCCGGACGGTAGGATCGACATCATTGACGCTGTGATGTCGTTAGATGGATTCAAACACTTGCCGTATGCCTTCGATTTGCCGTGTCAGTAGCGCCAACAACAGCTGGTTCTTACATTGCTGGGGTGTCCAGGTCGCCGATGGCTTGGGCGTGCACGGCCGTTCGGGTAGATGTAGTCTCGCGTTCTCGCCCGCGCTGTATCAACGCTGCACGATTGTCCCACTCAGGTTATACTACCTCAGTGACTAGGTGTTGGGTCCTTCCGTGGAGTCCTTACCTGGTACCTCAGGAGGCGCTCAAAGGATGAGACTGAGTCAAAGGTCCAAGCAGATCGCCTTCTGCTGCGTGTATGCACTGTTCCTTCTTGTGATCGTGGAGCTGGGCTCAAGGGCATTTTGGAAAGCACGCGGTGTGCCATTCTGGGCTGCCCCGAGGAATATCTACCGGTCGTTTTACCCCATGATATCGTCCGTGGAACGTGAGGCGCATCGCTATGCGGAGAACGGAGAGGACTGCTTCGAGGTCTTAATGCTCGGCGGATCTGCCCTGCATCCTAAGTACGGCGATATCGAACATGTCTTGCGGGAGAAGTTGATCCGAACGCGTGGTGAGTGCGTGCGGGTTTATAATCTCTCCGCAGCGGGGCACACGTCGCTCGACAGCTATTACAAGTATAAGCACCTGGCCCGTATGCACTTCGACTTGGTCATCGTGTATCACGGTATCAACGAAGTCAGAGCCAACAACTGTCCGCCCTCCGTCTTCCGGGAGGATTACTCGCACCTGTCGTGGTATAGACTGATCAACGACTTTGAGCGGAAGGCGGAGTCCAGATGGTTTGCCTTTCCCTATACGGTGAAGTTCGTCGTCTTGAAGGTCGCCGACCGGCTTGGATGGTCGAGCACGCTGCCCACGCACAAACCCGATCCCGAATCCGTCGAATATGGCTGCGATGTCAAAACGAAGTTACCATTTCGTCACAACATCGAGGGAATTCTGGACTTGGCCGCCCGGAGGAGCGAGCCCGTATTGCTCATGTCCTTCGCCTTCTACCTGCCGGAGGACTACACCGAAGAGCGATTCGGAGCCGGGGAGCTGGACTACACGGTCCACACGTTCCCGGTCGAGCTGTGGGGCAAGCCGGAATGCGTCGCAGCCGGTGTCAGCGCCCACAACGAAGTCGTCGCGGAATTGGCGATGTCATCCGACAACGTCATTCATGTCGATCAGGACAAACTCATCCCCAAAGACGCGCAGCACTTCAACGATATTTGCCACCTGACCCACGAGGGCTGCGAACGCTTCGCGGACAACATCATCAACGCTCTTTCCGATTGACCGAAGCGTGATGCGAGAGCGCCCCGGGCACTACGCCGGGACGTTCGGCTGCGGTAGGTCCATGTCGCGCGCCAGCTTGAGCGGTCCGACCTCCTTTTCCACCGCGTCCAGAATGCTGCAATCCTCGACCATCTGGCGAATGGCCTCGATGTCCGGGTAGAGCACCCGATCGTCCACCAGCTTCGGCACCTTTGTGCGGATCAGATCGTACGCGACGCCCGTCCCCTTCCCGGGCCGCCGACCCTCATGGAATTCAAACGCCTGTGCCGCACACATCATCTCGATGGCCAGCACGGTCCGAACGTTCTTGAGGATCTCTGTGCACTTTCGGACCGCGATCGGCCCCATGCTCACGTGATCCTCCTGATCGGCTGACACGCTAATCGAATCAACCGAGGCGGGATGAGACAAGACCTTGTTCTCGGAGACCAGCGCCGCGGCCGTGTACTGCGCCACCATCAGACCTGAGTTGAGCCCCTTACCCTCCACCAAAAAGTCGGGCAGCCCCGAGAGCGTCGGGTTGAGCAACCTGTTGGTATGCCGTTCCGACAGGTTGGCGATCTCCGACAGAGCAATGCAGAGGAAGTCGACGGCCATCCCGATACCCTGTCCGTGGAAGTTGCCGGCAGCGAAGTATTCGCCCTCGTCACCGAAAAAGAGTGGGTTGTCGGCTGCGGAGTTAACCTCGATGTTGACGATCTTGCGGACGTACTCCAAGGTATCGAGCGAGGCACCCACGACCTGCGGCGTGCACCGCATGCTGTAGCCGTCCTGGACCTTGCCGCTCTTGTTGGCCATCACCTCGCTGTCGTTAAACAGACGCAGAAGATTACCCGCCACCGCATTCTGTCCGGCAAACGGTCGAACCCGATGAACCAGCGGGTTGAACGCGCGGGCAACGGCTCTAAGCGCATCAAGAGCCATAGCACTGGCAATCATCGCGTTCTTGAGGACGCGCTCAGCATCGTGGACCAGAAGCGCCGCCCCGGCCGTCATCACCTGCGAACCGTTGATCAGGCCGAGGCCTTCCTTGTAGGTCAGATCCGTGGGCTTGACACCTGCCCGCTCCATTGCCTCAGCACCGGGCAACAATTCGCCCTTGTAGTATGCCCGGCCTTCGCCGATCGCGACCTCGGCGAACTGCGAGAGCGGCGAGAGATCACCGCTGGTCCCGACCGAACCCTTCTCGTTGATGTAGGGCACAACACCCTTGTTGATCATGTCAATCACGGTGTCGAGCAGGCAGAGACGCACGCCGGAGTAACCCTTTGCCAGGGTGTTGGCCCGGCAAAGCATGGCGGCCCGGACTACGTCCTCCGGCTGCGGATCGCCCGTGCCCGCCGAGTGGCTATAGATGATCCGTCTCTGAAGTTCGGCGCTTTGGTCCGTTGAGATGCGAATCCGGGCGAACTCGCCGATTCCCGTGGTCACACCGTAGATGGCCTTCCCTTCGGCCACACCGCGCTCGATGACGTCGCGGGAGCGTTGCATTTTCGCCTGCGTGTCGGGCGACACCGATACCGTGGTGCCCTGGCGGGCCACTGAGTTGATCTGCTCGATTGAGAGTGAGTTTCCGTCGAGTACGACTTCCATCGGTCCATCCTTTCTGCTCGTCTGTCAGGCCGTAACGGCCCTGTGCTTGCTTCAGATACTGAAAGCGGCTTGTACGAGCATGTGCGCCGGGCCAGGTCCAAGACTCCGGCGAAACCAGGCGAGCCGAGTTATGCCCCCCCAACGTGGGCTGCGACTCAGTGTTCCAAAGTCGACTGTCGCGCGTACCGTAGTGAAAAAGCGCGGCCGTGACAAATCAGCGGGCAAGAACGCCAACACCTCGCCAATGCGCCCGTTTCCGGACACGCAACTATCGTGCGAGGTGTCAGAGCAATTTCCGTACCCGTTTGCTTGGTGTACCAGATGACACCCGGGGCAGACGCATCACAGAATAGGCGGCAATTCCAGCAAGGGTGGTACGGTCTGGCGAAGCCAGGCTGTGGTGGTCCGCAGTACTCGGCTTAAGAGCTTGATCCGGCTTTGCCGGGGACTTCTCTCGCGATACACTACCCATGTACCCCAATTTTCCTATTATCGTAAATTCCTAGGTGTTCGAGTGCGAGGATTACTCGAAGCGCTGCAATTCACGCTCTGCGCAGCGGCGTAAAATGGATAAACCGTACACTTCTGAGATGCGGCGCTACCCGAAATACGCCTTCAGGACATACTGGTTCATCATCCGCTGCGAGTTAAAGAATGACCCGTTCAGCGCGATACAGTTCCTCATCACGTCGACATAGCGATCACGGTCCCGGTAAAAGAGAGGCAGGATGATGTACTCCAGCTTGTCGTACAGCATGGCGGCGTCATTCTCGCGGTTGGGCGGATCGGGTATGCTCTCCAGCGTCCTCCCGATGGACCAGCCCGTCGTTCCCTCAATCCACCCTTCGACCCACCACCCGTCCAGGACGCTGAGCGACGGGACGCCGTTTAGCGCCGCTTTCATGCCGCTTGTACCGGAAGCTTCCATCGGTTGCTCGGGCGTGTTGAGCCACAAATCCGCGCCCGCCGTCATCAACTTGCAGATCTCGATGTCATAGTTGGGTAGGTAAACCGTCTTGATCTTGTCCTGCAACGACTCTTTTGCCTGGAAAACCCGCCGAATGAGGTCCTTCCCCCCGCCGTCCTGCGGATGCGCCTTGCCCGCAAAGATCAGTTGGAAGGGACCGGCGTTGTCGTAGATGTGGCGAAGGCGATCGAGATTGTGGAACATCATGTCGGCGCGCTTGTACGTGGCTGCCCGCCGCGCGAAGCCGATTGTGAATACATCCACGTCCATTCCGGCGCCCGTCACCCGGTTGGCGTACTGGATTAGGCGCTGTTTGGACCACACATGCGCCTGCCAGACTTCGTGGTTCGGAATGCTCAGGGTGTTGCGCAGACTGTAGCTGTCCTCCCGCCAGGCGGGAATGTGCAGATCGAGCACGTCCTGCAGCGGGCGTGCCACCCAGGTGCGGGCGTGTACCCCGTTGGTGATGGAGTCAACCGTATAGGGGGCGAAGAGCCGGCACGAGATTTCCCCGTGGCGTCTGGCCACGCCGTTGACGTAATGGCTCAGATGCAGGGCGAGATAGGTCATGTTCAGCACGTCGTCCACGCACGAGAGCTGCTCAAGCATGTTCACCGTACTACCTTGCAGCACGTGCTTGACCACGTCCAGCGGGAACTGGTCATGCCCGGCTGGTACGGGCGTATGCGTTGTAAACACGCATTGCCGC
Source organism: uncultured Phycisphaeraceae bacterium (assembly GCA_964548955.1). Lineage (GTDB taxonomy): Bacteria > Planctomycetota > Phycisphaerae > UBA1845 > UBA1845. Next base: position 21,085 of record CAZJTP010000005.1, on the reverse strand, counting down.
CGGACCACTTCCATATCCTCCTCCGTGATCTTGCGATCGGGCTCATCTTGCAGCCGCTCCGCGAGAAGCTCGCAGGCCAGCAGGCTCGCGTGGCCTTCGTTCATGTGGAACCGATCAATTGCGTCATATCCCAGAGCTCGGAGTATGCGGACCCCGCCGATTCCCAGGATGTCTTCCTGGCACAACCGGTAACGCGCATCCCCCCCATAAAGATGATGGGTCAATCCGCGGTGGGCCTCGTCGTTCTCCGGCAGATCCGTATCCAGGAAGTAGACGGGGATCCGATACCCGCCGTAGCCCACGACATCCCGCACCCAGGCGCGGATGTGAACGTCTCGGCCCTCGACCGTCACGGTGGCTCGGGCAGGCAGCTCCTCGAGGTAATCCTCGATGACCCAATCCACAGGCTCTTCCGTCTGATTGCCCTCGGCGTCGAGGATCTGGTGGCAGTAACCCTTCCGGTGCAGCAGAGTGACGCCAACCATCGGGACCTTGAGGTCGGCGGCGGCATGAATCGTGTCACCGGCCAGGACGCCGAGCCCACCGCTGTACGTGCGTATCTCGGCGCAGAGTCCCACTTCCATCGAAAAATAAGCGATTCTCCGCTGATCGTTCATGTAGAGATGCTTCGGCATTCATGCTGACGTACCATGAGTTGCTTGTTTCGAGGCTTTCGTAAGGCGGTACTATCGGGCGTGAAAGTGGGGAGATTACCGTCAATCTCGGCGAGGTCGCGGATCTTGATCCACGACGGTGCCAAGACCCGCTTGTGTCTTACGCCGGGATGTGTCACACTCCCGCGACATTCGTAACGACCCTATAACGAAATATCATCCCGGTGTTCGTGCGGGAGCGCGGCACGGAGGTTCACCAAGGTGCGATTATCCAATAGTGAGACACACGTGCTATCCGGACGACCGAATCCCCTCGGTGCCACATGGGACGGGGACGGTGTGAACTTCGCAATCTTCTCGGAGCACGCCACGGCCGTGGATCTGTGTCTGTTCAGCAACGCCGCCGAGTCCGTGCGAATCAAGTTGCCCGAGCAAACAAACCTCGTATGGCATGGGTACGTTCCGGGCATATCCCCCGGGATGTTATACGGCTACCGGGTTTATGGGCCTTACGCGCCGCAGGACGGGTACCGGTTCAATCCGAACAAGCTGCTGATTGATCCCTACGCGAAGGCTCTTGGCGGTGATCTTACGTGGGATGACGCGGTCCACGGCTACACGTACAACGACACGCGCGAAGACCTGTCCTTCGACGAGCGGGACAGCGCAGCCAACGTGCCGAAGGGCATCGTGATTGACACGACATTCGACTGGGAGGACGACGAGGCGCCGTGCACCGCGTGGAGCGATACGGTCATCTACGAATGTCACGTCAAGGGTTTGACTGCTCTACATCACGAGGTGCCGTCGCATCTGCGGGGCACATTTGCGGGATTAAGTTCCGAGCCGATCATACAACACCTCCGCAGCCTGGGAATAACCGCCGTCGAGTTACTGCCGATTCATCATGCCCTGGACGAACGGCGGCTGGTCGAGCGGGGGCTGATCAACTACTGGGGGTACAATACGATCGCATATTTTGCTCCTCATGTGCGGTACGCCACCGGGGCACTCGGCCAACAGGTGCACGAATTCAAGTCGATGATTAAAACGTTGCATCGCGCCGGCATCGAGGTGATCCTTGACGTGGTTTACAACCACACAGGCGAAGGGGACCATCTCGGTCCCACGCTGTCGTTGCGGGGAATCGACAACACCTCGTACTATCGTCTCCAGCCGGACGACCGGCGCTTCTATGAGGACTTGACCGGGTGTGGAAACAGTCTGAACCTGCGGCACCCGCGAACGCTGCAGCTCGTTTTGGACAGCCTGCGTTACTGGGTGCAAGACATGCACGTGGACGGCTTTCGGTTCGACCTTGCGACCGTGCTTGCCCGAGGGCGAGATGGGATAGAACGCGACGGTTGCTTCCTTGCCGCCGTCGCCCAAGATCCGGTACTGTCGGAGGTGAAGCTGATCGCCGAGCCGTGGGACTTAGGACCGGACGGATACCAGGTCGGCAACTTTCCGGTTGGGTGGGCCGAGTGGAACGATAAGTATCAGGCCGTGATGCGGGCATACTGGCGGGGCGACAACGTACCCCTCGGCGAGGTTAGCCACCGCCTTTCGGGCAGCAGCGATTTATACGGGATAAGCCGGCGGGGCCCGTGCGCGAGCGTTAATTACATCACCTCTCACGACGGCTTTACCCTGCATGACCTCGTCAGCTATAGGCACAAACACAACAGGGCCAATGACGAGGACAACCATGACGGCAACGATCATAACCTGTCGCGCAATTGGGGTGTGGAGGGCCAGACGGACGATCCACAGATAACGGCTGTGCGCGAGCAGACGAAACGGAATTTCCTGGCGACCCTTGCGTTTTCGCTCGGCGTGCCGATGATCACCGCCGGCGACGAACTGGGACGGACGCAGCGGGGCAACAACAACGCATACTGCCAGGATAACGAGATCTCCTGGATCGACTGGAGGCTCGACGATTGTCAGAAAAGGCAGCTTGCCTTCGCAGGTCGCGTGTTTGCTCTGCGCCATAAGTGCCCGGTTCTGAGACATCGCTCGTTCTTTTCCGGTGAGCCGGTCTGTGAGACCGGGATCAAAGATGTAACATGGTTGCGGCCCGACGGACGGGAGTTGTCTTCCGACGACTGGAAAGAAGTGAAACATCGGATACTCGGCGCTATGATCCACGGAGATCCGACGGAGAAACCCGGTCACGGCGCGGATGGCGGCGTCCAGATTCTCCTTTTGATCGTCAACGCGGAGGAACGCTCATACGAGTTCCGGTTGCCAACCGTTCCCGGGTCTGGTGCTTGTAGCTGGGTGTTGAACACGGCGCAGGCAGAGTTACCGCCCACAGACCCGATCTCGGCCGAGGCTGTTCGTATCGCAGCCCGCTCGCTGGCGCTGTTGGAGTACAGGCAGGTTCCATGAAGGGAATAAACACGAACACCATGACGGCACAGGCACCGTCCCCGCTGCGTATCGACGCGGCCGAATGGGCGCGGCTTCGGGCGATCGAGCACGCCGAACCTCATTCCGTGCTCGGCGCGCACCCGATTGTTTGGGAGGGGGGGCACGGAGTTGTGATCCGGGCCTTTCATCCCGATGCGATCGGAATCGAATGTTTACTCGAAGGCGGCGATTTGATCGCCCTCAATCCGGTCGAGGATGGCGGACTCTTTGCGACGTTCCTCAAAGGCACACGTCTGCCGCTTGCATACCGTTTGCGATTCCGGTTTGGCAACGGAGATGTATGGGAACACGATGATCCGTACCGCTTCTCGCCCACGCTCGGTGATCTGGATCTGCATTTATTCAACGAGGGGAGCCACCGCCGAATCTGGGAGCGGTTAGGGGCGCACCCCAGACAAATCGAGGGTGTCGATGGGGTGTCGTTCGCGGTGTGGGCGCCGAGCGCCAGACGCGTCTCCGTTGTGGGCGATTTCTGCGGATGGGACGGCCGATGCTTCCCCATGAGGCGGATGGGAGGCTCCGGGGTTTTCGAGTTGTTCATACCCGGTCTGAAACCGGGGCTGCTATACAAATACGAGATCAAGACGGAGCAAGGGGCACTGCGTCTCAAGAGCGATCCGTACGCCCAGGCCATGGAAGGCCCGCCGGACAACGCCTCGCGGATCACGACATCCTCCTATGTCTGGGAGGACGATGAGTGGATGCGGTCCCGCGCGAACCGGCATATCATCCGGGAGCCGATGTCGGTCTACGAGGTGCATCTGGGATCATGGGCGCGTGTGCCGGAGGAGGGGAACCGCTCACTGACGTACCGGGAGATCGCGCCGAAGCTTGTCGAGCACATGAAGCGATTCGGCTTTACGCACGTCGAGCTGATGTCGGTGGCGGAGCACCCGCTCGCGGCTTCGTGGGGCTATCAGGTGACCGGGTATTTCGCGCCGACCTGGCGGTACGGATCGCCCGATGACTTCAGGTACTTCGTTGACGTGTGCCACCAAAACGGCATCGGTGTGATCCTCGACTGGGTGCCGGCCCACTTCCCGAAGGATGATTTCGCGCTCCGGCGCTTCGACGGCACCGCCCTGTACGAGCACGACGATCCACGCCAGGGCGAGCACCCGGACTGGGGCACCTTGATCTTCAACTACGACCGCAACGAGGTACGCTGCTTCCTGATCGCCAACGCGCTTTACTGGCTGCAGGAGTTTCACGTGGATGCCCTGCGCGTCGATGCGGTCGCTTCGATGCTCTATCTGGACTATGGTCGACAATCCGGTGAGTGGCTGCCCAACTACTACGGCGGGAAGGAGAACATCGGGGCGATCGAGCTGCTGCGGGCGGTCAACGAGGCCATTCGGACCGAGTGCCCCGGCTGCTTCACCATAGCGGAGGAATCGACATCCTGGTCGGGTGTGACGAGGCCGGTCTCACAGCATGGAGGGTTGGGTTTTACGTTCAAGTGGAATATGGGGTGGATGCACGATACGCTCCTCTACTTCTCCAAGGATTCCATTCACCGGCGTTATCATCAAAACGACCTGACCTTCGCCATGCTCTACGAGCATTCCGAGCACTTCATCAACGCGCTATCCCATGATGAGGTCGTGCATGGAAAGCGGACGCTTCTCGAGAAGATGCCGGGGGACATCTGGCAGAAGTTCGCGAATCTGCGGACTCTGCTGGCCTATCAGTACACCAGGCCTGGCAAGCAGCTTCTGTTCATGGGGACGGAACTCGCTCCGTACAACGAGTGGTATTACGCGGTGAGCCTGGACTGGCACCTGGCTGACGATCCGATGCGCAAGGGGCTCGCCCGGTTCATGGAGGATCTCGGGCGCCTCTATCTACAATCCCCCTCTCTGTGGCGAAGCGATCCGGATCCCGGAGGATTCGCGTGGATCGACTGCAACGACTGTGATAACTCGGTGGTGTCTTATCGGCGACACTGGGACAACGAGACGCTGATCACCGTCCTCAACCTGACACCCGTACCGCGCGAGTACTATCGGATCGGTATGCCGCGAGCGGGTCGTTACGAGTACAAGCTCTCCAGCGACGACCCGGCGTATGGTGGCAGCGGATATCCACTGCGCATCGAGCCTCATACCGATGATATCGGGATGCACGGTTTCCCGCAGTCGCTCAACCTGACGCTGCCGCCGCTGGCGGCCATGGTGCTTGCGCCGGCTGACTGACATGACGGATCAGCCACACCTTCGCTCGCTCGCGGATAGCGCGGGCATCCTCCCCGTCTACTTCGACCTCGCCGGCGTCGAACGAATAACGAAAGATGACACATTTGTGTCACTGCTGGCGGCCATGGGTTTCGATGGCTCGACGGAAGCCGCAGCCAAGCGGGAGCTGGAAACCCTAGACCAGTCCCGACAGCAACGTCTTGTGCAACCGTGCCGCGTCGTCGTTGCACAGGCGGAGCGCACGCCGAGCGTTCAGGTGACCATCCCCGGGGATGATCCCGCTGGAGTCGACTGGAACATCGAATTGCGCCAGGAGGACGGCGCGTCGCATTCGGTCTCGGGTCGCTCGAAGCCGGGCAGCACCGACCGCGAGATCGTCTTGCCCTTGCCGGCAAGTCCGCCACCGGGGTATCACACACTACGCGTGGCCGTTGAGTGGTTCGGAGGCATTTACGAGGCCGAGCAGTCGCTTATTATCACTCCCGGCCGGTGCAGCGCACTGTCGCAGCACGTGGACACCCGGCGGGCCTATGGGCTCTGGACGAACCTCTACACGGTTCGCAGCGACCGAAACTGGGGTGTGGGGGACCTCACCGATCTGCGCGAGGTCGTCGAAGCTGCAGCGGAGCACGGGGCTGCGTTCGTAGGCCTCAATCCAATGCACGCGCTGCGCAACCAGGGTGACTGGATCGGTCCCTACTGCCCGGTCAGCCGCCTCTTTCGTAACCTGATTTACCTTGACATAGAGGCTATTCCCGAGTTTGGTAAGTGTCGCGACGCCCGAGCACGTGTTGAGTCGCGCGAGTTTCAAACGGAACTCACGCGCGTACGATCATCCCCGTATGTCGAGTATGAACGCATCGCGGCACTGAAGACCGAGATTCTGCGGTGTTTGTACGCCGTCTTTCTCGAACAACACGCTGACGGCGCGTCAGATCGTGGACGGGCATATGCCGAGTACGTGACAGTCAGCGGGAAACCACTCACTGACTTCGCGACGTTCTGCGCCCTGGCAAACTGGCTTGCCGATCGAGGACAGGGCGGGGCCGACTGGCGTGAGTGGCCCATCGAGTATCGCCTCTGCGATTCACCGGAGGTAGGGGCGTTTCGCAGTGCGCATCAGCGCGAGGTTAACTTCCATTGCTATATCCAGTTCGAGCTGGACCGGCAGCTTGCCGCAGTCGCTGCCGAAGCCGAGCCGGCGGGTATGAGACTTGGGCTCTTCCCCGACCTTGCCATCGGCTCCGCCGCCTCCGGGAGCGATGCGTGGGCGTCCCCCGATCTGTTCGTGGAGGGCGTGGAGCTCGGAGTGCCGCCCGATCCATACTCCGAGACCGGCCAAACGTGGGGCTTCCCGCCTATAAATCCGAGGCGTCTTGAGGCAAGCCGGTATGACTACTGGGTTCACCTTCTTAGAGGCTCACTGGCTCACGCCGGGATGCTGCGGATCGACCACGTCATGGGCCTGTTCCGTCAGTTCTGGATACCGCAAGGATCGGCGGCGACTGACGGAGCCTATGTACGGTACCCGGCCCAGGACCTGTTGGGCATCCTGGCCCTGGAAAGCCAGCGCCACGGGACTGTCATCGTTGGTGAGGATCTGGGCACGGTTCCGCTCGAGGTTCCGCCGGCGCTGGCCGAGCGGGAGATTCTCTCCTCACGTGTGATGTACTTCGAACGAAACGCCGATGGTACCTTTCGCCCCGCCGATTCGTACTCACCTCGCGCGCTGGTCACAGCCACCAACCACGACCACCCACCGCTCACGGGCTTTTGGACGGGTCGCGATCTTGAGATACGGCATGAGATAGGGCTGATCCGCTCCGACCGGGAGTTGGAGAATGCGCAGGCTGATCATAAACGCACGCAGGCGGCGTTGATTCAGAGGCTGCTTGACGAGGGAATCTTGTCGGATGCTGAAGTTGGCTCGGCACAGGAGCTCTGCGCGGCCGTGCATTCATTTCTTGCTCAAACGCCATGCCCGCTTGTCGGCATCTCGCTGGATGATCTGGCCGGTGAGACCGATCCCGTGAATCTTCCGGGTGTACCGGTAGACAGCTACCGGAGTTGGTCACGACGGATGGGGCGCAGCGCACAGGACATCCTCGCCGACCCGGTTGTCCAGAGCGTCCTCGACGCGGTGAAGGTGAAAACCGGTTCCGGATTGGCGTTTGGTGGGCTGATCTCAGCGGCAAAGACACACAAGAATACACAGGGTATCGACAATAAGCGACACCCATCGAACCGGCATTGATTATTCTCAAAGGTGACGGGGGATTGACTGTGCTACCTCCCAGCCAACCGGTTGAGTGTTTGATTGGCGCGGGGTCGCCCGGTGGCTCGTTCCGGACACCTGCTCAAGCACGGGCCGCGCTCGTGTGACAGATTGTTAGTGAAGAGCCTTCCGGGATTGGAGAGTACGTCTACTCAAATGCAGGATATGTCGTCGCCGGATACATGGCCGAACGTGCTATGAAGCGCCCGTGGGAGGAACTGATCCGCAGCCTGCTATTTGAGCCGCTTGAACTAAAGACGGTGGGCTTCGGGTGACCGGCGACTTCGAATCGGCGGGACCAACCATACGGGCACTACGGAGCGGCGCCGGACCTTAGAGTCCAGGAGATTGGCAAGTACGACCCTTTCTGACATGGACGCATTCGGACCTACGGGGAACACCCACTGGTCAATTGAAGACCTGGTCCACTTCGCGGCATTCCATCTGCGCGTGATCAACGGAGAAGACGGCTAACAAGGCCGAGACCGTGCCTCGCTTCTGGAGGGAGGGAAAGACCGGGAACGGCAAACGCAGGTATGGCTTCTTCGGATCGGGCGGAACGTTCATGGCGATGGTCGCCGTGTACCCGGATGACGATCTGGCCATTGTAGCGGACGCAAACCTCGGCCTGTCCGCCATGGAGCCATTTAGGATAATGAGGGACGCCGTCTACCATCGGATGGCCCAACAGGGGCGGGTGTCAACAGAACCTGACTGAAGACATGACCTGGCGGTAGCCATCATCTGGGCTGTGGAGGCCAGAAGACGTAATCGTCGGAGTCGGTATCGCTCTCGACTTTGTCATCCCAGTGTGGCGAATGCACACCGTCGTCGTTACGGCCGTTTTCCGAGAGCGAGTAGATCCTCGGGCCGTCGTCGGTCAACTTGTAGCCGAAGTTGCCCCCCGTGAACGGATCAGTTCGCATCCGCTCGCCATGCTCGGTAGGTAGTTCGTCAAGTGATTCGGGCCACCGGCCATTCCTGTCCTTGAACAAATGTGTGGCATAGGCAAGCTGCGTCACTCGGCGCGATGCTTCCGACCGGGTATTCAACTGGTAAAAACGGGTCAGGTCCGGTATGAGTAATTCCGTCAACGCTGTTGCACCGCGGTTCTTCTCGGTTGCGGCTCTGGTGTCGGCTGCGCGCACCTCCGGATATCCGATGTGCATCTTCTCGGCAAGTTCTCGGTAGTACGTGTCGAACGTCTCGATCGAGGTGCGCACTTCGTCCGGTCCGAGGCTCCCTAAACGTTCGAGCAACTCAGGCGAGAAATCAAAGACGTCATTCAGACGTTCCGGTTTATAGCACCGCGGTGTGCCGTCCGCGTCCGGCGGCATGTACAGATATTGTGTCAGGTCCATGCACATGGCGTGCTCGCCGCGCAGCATCTCAACCGGATCCCGCTCATGCCGATCAAGCTTTCGCAGAATCTCCAGCGCGGTCTTTAGCTCATCTCCCGAAAAGACATCATGCTTCAGTGCCCAGCGGGCCGTTTCTTCGACCTGATAGCGCTCGGCCATCCCGACCAGCTCTTCAATGAGCGTGGCGCCACTGCTCACATGGTTGGCGGCACGCAGCGAGGTCTTCCACGCATCCAGCATGCGATTGGAGGACACCTTGCCGTTGTCGTCCAATCGCCATGCGGCCGCCAGCGTCGCCTTGACCATCTGACGGTGAGGACTTAGTGAGGGCAACAGGAGTCCGAGCAGCAGTTCGCCGCGGCCGAGCGGGGGATCAACGCCCTCGACCTCCAGATCCGGCGGCGACGCATAACCTGCATGCATCGAGGCTTCATCAAACCGCTCAAGTACTTCCTGCGCTGCCTGGTACGAGGCCTCCCACTCCGGGTGCTCGTCCGGCTTCCACGGCTTCGGAGGACCGTCATAGTCGCCGTTGAACATGTCGTTGAGTTCAGGCCACCATGGTTTGCCTGTGGAATCGCCTGGTGTACCCGGCATGAACGAGGCGTATGACCAAAACGCATTGTCCTCCGGATGGCCCAAGGCGTACTCGCGGTACCACTCGAAATAGTCAATCCGTGAGCGGAAATCCGGCTTCGGAGCGAAACCGTCGGAGATGATCGGATCCCAATTCTCGAGGCCGTCGCCGGTTTGGCCAGGGCCGTCAGCAGAACCGGTACCGCCTTGTTCAGCCAGATCTTGCTCGTGGCTAAGCCCCCCCTCGGAAGAGCTCGATTCGGCGTCAACGGTGTCCCCTTCGTCCGCCGTATCGGCCGACGCATCAACACCCTCGATGTGAGAGCCCTCTTCCACACGCTCACCGATCCCTCCTTCGGAGGCGTCGGTGATGGCGATCGCTGCGTCGGCGACAGCCGGATCAGATTCCTCACCGGCGTCGTGATCAGTATCCACCGCACGCCCGGCACCGCCTTCACTCATCGTGTCTCCAGATGAATCCACATCCGCGACTTGAGTCGCATCGGCATCAAGGTTGACAGCCTCATCGGCCAGTTCCTCGTGTGCATCCCAATCAATGGTCCAGAGAGCATCATCGTACGCAGCCGTGTCAAACGAGTCGTCAACGAGTTGCACAGACTCTGATGGCTCGCTGTCCTGCGGGGCACAGTACAACATAAAATACGAACCGTCCTGCAATCGGACCACGGCCGGATCCCAACCGTCGGACAGGCCAACCTCCGCTTCCATCTCCCACGCAAGATCGTCGCCCGATACGAATGAGACGATTCCGCCGTCCGCCGTGATATAGGCTCGCAGACCATTCTCAGTTGACACGATACTGCCTACGAAACTGGCGTTCGCTGTTCTCACCGAGCGGACTCGCGTGAAGAAGCGATTCTCGCCCGACACGAAATGCCGGGCGATTGACATGATCTTGTCATTGGCAATCCTATCATCCCAGCCGGCTGCGTAGACGTGCAGGTCCGCACCAATCCGAGCGGCCACAAAGTGGGCGTTGGGCACACGGCCAAGGGGGATGCGCGAGCGGCCATCAAGTCGATAGTCAAGTCCATTGCGCGTGACCGCTGAGCGTACCTGCGTCATGCTGCGCGATCTTTGTCGGCTTGTTGTGCTGAGACTGGATATATCCGTCAGGAAGTACAAGCGCAGGGAACCGCCGGGCACGCGCACAAGTTCGCCCTGACGAGCGTCGATCCTTGCAGCGCCGCGCCCACTGAGCCGGACGGGTCTTGCCGGGGTCCATGACCGGCCTCCATCGCGTGAACGCGAGACAGCCATCACCGTCGGCTCATCCGGGTCAAGGCTGCTCGCACGGTCAAACACGGCCAGCAAATCACCGTTGGGAAGAACCTCGAGATCAGGTGCAGCCGCCTGACGCATGAACACCTCACTGGTATCAACGAAAGTGGACCCATCGGTCGATCGGGCCACTTTCAGCGCCGTACTCGAAGCCGGCCGATACCGCCAGGCCGTATCCCGCGAGTCAGCCAGGGCGGTTGATTCAGGCCCGCCCAAAAGACTCAGCAGGGTGGGCATAACCAGTACAAACATCAGGCGCTGTACGTCTCTCATCACACCTAGGCTCCAGAGGATCCCGACGCTGCACGCACCCTATCAGACGGTCTTCGAGCTGTTGTGTTAATCTAAGGTCGTGGCGTCCCTACGAACAGGTGGATGAACTTGGCCCTTGCGGCATGTACACGCCGCAAACGCTAACTTATCACGCTTCGTGCCCATGGTGGACGGACGGCCGATCCGCCTGCCTGACGGAGGTGACGCACCATGCATCAGCGGATTTGGCCGACAGTGTGGCGTGCGGGTCGTCCGGTACCCGATTCGATGAGATCAGCCAGAACCTGTTTGGCCTTCTCCATCTGAGGATCGGCTCCCGCGCAATAGGGGATTGGACGAGTGACCGGGTAGTCCGGCTCCGTGGGATTGCCCTCCAGGTCGAACCTGCGGCCTGGCAACATGATCAGACCGTCTTCACCCACACGCCGAACCCCACCGACGGACGTTACGGCACCCGGCGTCGGCGCCCCGACCAACGGGCCGCGGCCGTACCGCTTCACCCCATCAACGAGGATCTCTTTCGCGCTTCGGGTACCAACGTCAGTGAGAATCACAACGGGCTTGGTCCACTTTGGATTGCGCCTTGGCTCGCCGGGGTCGTCCCTGCGGCCCAGGAGAAACCGTGCGGCTACGTGCCACGTTCCACCGCACCCGTCCCGATAATCGAGCAGCAAGCCATCGGCGATTTCTTGAATATCGACCAGATCTTCGTATTCCGCCCCAGCGCCGAGCATCGTCCAGCCGTGCATGTACGCCATTTTCATTCCATTATGTTCGATCACTCGTATGCTCTTGCGCATGGCCCTTTGGACGGTCCTGTAAAGCGAGGCCTTCACGGGCTCGACGATCACACTGTAGATCAAACCGGGTTTTCGGCGAAGCCGTATGTGCGTGGGCCGACCGGCCTTGCCTTTGAATGACTGAATTGGTGTGAACGGCACACCGTCTACTGACAGAACCTCGTCACCAACACGCATCTTCGTTGACGCTACGGGCGAACCTTCTATCAGCCCGCGCACGAACCAGCGGCCACCGATACGCTGTGGATAAATGCCGACTTGTTCCACCGTCTCAAGGGGATCTTCACTCCAGACGTAGTGGCGCAGGTGCCAGTATCCCCACTCTTCGTCAGTGTAGTAGGTGAAGTGTGAGACCTTGGTGGATTTCAGGAGATCGTTCACCGCCTCGGCGAATGCCCGGTGGTCCGCGCACCGCTCGATCCTCGGGCGATAGGTCTCAAGCAGTGACCGCCAGCGCTGGTGCCCGGTAAGGTCCGGCGCGTTCGAGTCTTCCACGAGCCGGACGATCTTCTCGAACCGGGCTTTGGCGCCGACGCAGTCAAACCGCTCAGACCAACCCGGGATCGGGCGGGAATATGCCCACGTTGCCGACACGCCCGGCGACGCCAGCAACATCACAAACGCGGCAACACACGATCGTCTGAACCTGCAGTACATAGCACAACTCCCCGTCCTTGACACCCAGTCACCCGGTCCTGCGGAGTAGACGACTCAAATGCGGTTTTAATGTCAAGAAAACCGCCATGTTGATCCCGGAACCGCTTCGCCCAGGGCAGACCAGGCAGTCCGCCGGCCCAAGCGCATATGGAGGAAGTGAAAACCGACCCTGGATTGGCGTTTGGCGGGTTTCGCGCCGATAATCTGGTGGACACAGGGCAAGATGATAGAGGGTTTCACTCATGAAACAGGCCACCATGGGCATTGTGGTTGGCGGCGGTCCGGCTCCCGGGATCAACGGGGTTATCGGAGCTGCTGCGATCGAAGCGATCAACAGCGGGCTTACGGTACTGGGATTCTATGACGGCTTTACTCATCTGGCGAGTGAGCAGTTCGATCCCGCCAGCCACACGGCGGAACTCAAGATCAGGCATATGAGCCGGATCCACTTTGACGGTGGGTCGGTCCTGCGAACCGCGCGGGTGAGCCTGCTCGATCAGGAGAAGCTCAAGACGTCCGTGGTCATTCATGCCGATTCGGCCAAGACCGCTCGTGTGTGCGAGCACCTTCGTTCGTTGGACGTCACGTATCTGCTGACGATCGGCGGTGATGACACGGCGCTTAGTGCCCGCATCGTGGCAGAGGAGTCCGGCGGCTGGATACGTGTGGTTCACGTGCCCAAGACAATTGACAACGACCTGCCGCTTCCTGGAGACATACCAACATTTGGCTTCACGACGGCCAGGCACATCGGTTCCGAGATCGTCGCCAATCTGATGGAGGACTCGCGCACCACCAGGCGTTGGTACATTGTCGTGACGATGGGGCGCAATGCCGGCTTTTTGGCACAGGGGATCGGCAAATCCGCCGGCGCGACGTTGACGCTCATTCCGGAGGAGTTCCCGGAGTCTACGACGATTGCAGAAATCGCGAGCGTGATTGAGGGTGCGATGCTCAAGCGTCGGACCATGGGACGCTCCGACGGCGTCGCCGTCCTTGCGGAAGGATTGGCGTTTAAGCTCGGCGATCGCGAGGAACTCACGCGCCTGCTGGGCCGGGACGTCCCGCTCGATGCAGCCGGTCATCCGCGCCTCTCGGAGGTACCGCTTGCGCGGCTTCTCCAGGGCGAGCTGCAAAAGCGGTTTGAATCGCGTGGGGACAAGGTAACGATCATAAGCCATACACTGGGGTACGAGTTGCGGTGCGCCCGCCCAACCACCTTCGACATGGCCTACACACGCGACCTGGGGCATGGTGGTGTTCGCCTGCTTCTCGACTCAACGCGGGATCTGCCGCCGGGTGTGATGGTGACCCTGCAGGACGGCAACCTCGTACCGGTGCCCTTCGAGGACATGATTAATCCGGAGACGAACCGGACGCGCATCCGCAAGGTCAATCTGGACAGCTACACGTACAGCGTCGCCAGGGCATACATGATTCGACTCGAGAAGGCAAACTTCGAATCACCGACCATGCTGGGGGCACTCGCTGCCGAGGCAAAGCTCACGCCTCACCAGTTCAGGGAGCGCTACGAGCCCGTCATTGACAGAATGTACCGCCTGCGGCACGCCCATCCGCCCGTGGCGGGGAGCCCCTCCCTGCAGTGCGATGATATATCAGCCGTGACGTATTGACGGCGCGGCTTGTACGCTCTACCGCGCACTCGCTTCAAAGGAACTCACGCGTGTCCCGAGGTCGAGAAACAGCTCGACCTCATCATCAGTCATGTCGACGTCGCGCCGGGCCATCGCCGCGCTGGCGACATCCAGCAGACGCAACGGATCACCTGCACTCAGCTCATCGTCGGTCACCCAACTGAAGGAGGGGATGTACCTTGGGATCGCGCGGCTCGCGGCGATGCTCGCACTCAGACCAATCACTGCGCCGGTCGGGATCGTCGCGTTGATGCCGAGCTTCGCGTGATCGGCGATGATCGCGCCGAAAAACTGCAGCCCGGTCTCGATGTTCGTACCATTGATTGGCACGCGAATCTTTCCGTAGGTGTTTTTGAGATTGGAATTGTTTGCGCCCGCGCCGATGTTCACCCAGCTACCGACGTAAGCGTGGCCCAGAAAGCCAGTGTGGTATTTGTTGGTATATGCGTGAATCACGCAACGGTGGACTTCGCCGCCGATCCTGCACACGGGGCCGATGGCGTTGCCCCCATGTAGCCAGGCGTGCGGAAGAATCTGCGTGCATGGCCCGATGTAGGCGGGCCCATCGATGATGCAATAGGCGCCGATCTGCACGTCATGGCTGATGTAGACGGGTCCTTCGGTGGTGTTGATCAACGCCGTTGGGTGGATCCTTGTGCGCTCACCGACATGAATCCGATCGCGGCTTTCCAGCACGAGGTGCTCGTCGAGTTCGCTCTCAATCGAAGCATCGCCCACTTGCCAGTCGCTTTCCAGTAGTTTTGGCAGGTCGCTGATGATCTCCCAGGGATACGTGAGAAAGCGGCCGGTCGCCGGATGCCGCGCGACACCCTCCAACGCCGCTTCCCGGCGAGCGGTATCAAGCAGATCACTTGGCCTAAGGCGGCCGGCGAGCTTGGCGTCACAGACGATGTATGCGATGTCGGAGTCCACGACACCAACGCACGGTGCCTTGGGAAACTTGACTGCTTCGTCGAATATCCATCGACCATTGACCAAAAGCGCTGTCTTTGGAGTCGGCTGATTGGCCGGGGCGCCGCATCGCTGCGCCGCGACGCGGGCGATCCAGTCGCGCGTCCAAACACCCGCCACCGGCAAGCCGAGTCGTTGGACGGTTCGATCCAGCACGATCTTACGCCCGATCTGCAACTCGAATACCGACCGCCAGAACACCAGCGGAAGCAGATTGGCGACACCTTCATCTTCAAAGAGCAGGAGCTTTTTCTTCATGGGCAGCAGTATAACGAGAAGATCGTCGATTGCACGCTGGGATTCGCATGGATGTTGTGTCGGTATTGGGACGGCACGCCGGGGTGTACGAAAAAGGGCCTGCGTCAGCAACGCAAGCCCTCATGCAATGTCCGAAAGGCGCGGCCGCCACAATGCCGGTGAGAGCAAATGGACAGAACCCTTTGCTCAAGGTGGGTGACCTGCCGGAGCCTGGACCGCCAACCTCAAAGGGGGTCGGTACGTCGTTTGGCTCACGAGCAATGCCTCCTCAGGGCTCTTTTATCGGTTCAGCCACGAGTAGCTCCCTGCCGAGCACGGAAGCCACGCCGACCAGACACTCCTAATTATAGCACCCGGAGTCCGAGCATGGAAGGAATAAACGTGGTCGGCAAACCGCCGAAAGTGCTAAGTACCCTGGCGACAGGCAATTAAAATAGGCGCATTGCCCGGAAGGTCAGGCCAATTATAATGATGCCCGCCATCCGCCGACGACCCGGGATTCGCGGTCTTGTGCCCTGGTGGTGGCGGGTTGCCTCTTGATCCGCTTTCGCGGACATCACAGATGACAGGGTGAATCGAATACCTGCCGGGCTTTACCGGCGACTTCGAATTGCAAGGAGCACGTCATGGCAGAGGACTCGCAGGCATCGAACCGGATCGGATGGCTTGAGGCCAGTGGATTGCTGCACATCTTTCGGACGCTCGGGATGGCGGTTCATCCCGCCAAGCTGGGTATTGGCCTGATCGCCATTATCCTGACGTTCGTGCTAGGGATGGTACTCGATGCGATCTGGAAGACGGGCGGGGGTGTCCACGAGGAAGCAATCACCCGGTTTGTCCGGGAACGTGAACTGGATCAGCCGTACGAGGAGCTGACGGGTGACCACGGCATCTTCGAAGTATGGCGAGAGTATGAGCGGCGGTGCGTCTTGGGTCTGCTCGGTTCCTCGGTACCTGCGGCGTCGGTCGCCGCGGGAACACCCGTGGGGAACTACGTGGAGTCGCACTCGCGCGCCCAACCGCTCAGGAACTTCGCCGGCATGATCAGAGGCGTGTGGTGGCTGTCCAGGCACCACACCGTCTATTTCATCTTCTTTGCGCTCGGCGCGCTTCTGATCTGGTCCTGCGCGGGTGGCGCGATATGTCGGATCGCCGCCGTGCAATTCGCCCGCGATGAAAAGCTGACGATGCGACAGGCGCTGTCATACGGGTGGGAGAAACTCTTCGGCGGATTCTTTTTTGCCCCGTGCATCCCGCTCATATTAATCCTCATCACCGCCATCGTCCTTGTGATTGGTGGGATGCTGCTGCGCGTGCCGATCTTCGGTGATCTGGTCGGCGGGCTTCTGTTCGGCCTGGCCATCTTTGGTGGGTTTGTCATAGCGATCCTCTGGATCGGTCTGCTGGTAGGTGGGAGTCTGTTCTGGCCTGCGGTTGCGGCCGAAGGCTCCGATGCCTTTGACGCTTTCTCGCGCGGTCTGTCCTATCCGCTGTCCAAGCCGTGGAAGACGGTTCTGTACGCAATCATCGCAATCGTGTTTGCGAGTATCTGCTGGGTGTTCGTGAACCTGTTTGTGTTCTTCATGCTTACTACCACGCGGGTGGTCGTCGGCTTTGGGACCTCACCGTTTGGCTGGTGGAATCGCGGAGGTGAAGGTGAGGCCGTGCAAAAGCTCGAACTGCTCTGGCCGCTGGGCGGACCGAACACACTGTACCTGTTGCCTGATTGGAGCAGCCTTGCGTGGTATGAGTATTTCTCGGCCGTCCTGATCGGTTTTTATGTCCTGCTTGCGATCGGTTTGATGTGGTCGTTTCTCGCCTCGTTCTACTTCTCGGGCAGCACGGTGATCTACTACCTCCTGCGGCGCGACGTGGACGGCACCGACCTCGAAGATGTTTACATGGAAGAGGAAGAGGAACCGGGCGAGTTCACCGGCGCCACAGCCGGTTCACAGACCACCGCCTTGGAGGCCCCATCGTCGCAGACTCAAGGTGACACGTCGTTGCCGACAGTGGAAGACATCCCCGGCGGCGATGCGCCGACGGACGAACCTGACCAGCACTTCGATACGGAAAAAAACCAAGACGACACGGGAAAGAACGAGGATTGACTCGCCGCAGCGCTTGGGCTGCAACACTTGTTATCAAAGTGGTAGATTCGCTGGTGCGAGGATCCGCTGGTGCGAGAATCCCTTCTCGCACCATACCGTCCATTGCCAAGTGGACCGAGAAGGGATTCTTGGTCCAGCGAGTGATTCTCGGTCCACCGCCAAGACCGCAACCTTCGACCACGTCGGAGCCTTCAAGGGTGGGAATCACGCTGGGGCACGTCTGCGCGGTACCGCTTATGGTCTGAAAAAATGCGGCTTCCGATCTAATCAGCCGATAGTACAAGCGCCACAGGCCAATATCGGACCCACGGCTGCGCTGATGACGACCTCGGGGAGATCATGGGCACCGGCAGACCCAGGGTTGTCGGCCTTGGCAACCTGCGCGTTTACAGAGGAAGACGATATGAGAATGTCGAACGGAGTCGGTCACCGTCGGTCGACACGCAGTCATCGGATTCGGTCATTCCGCTTCTTGTGGTTCCTCTGTGGGCTGGCGCTGGTTCTTGACCTTCCGTTCTTGGGTCTTCGGCAAGCGCAGGCCGCTGTCGACCTGGTCGGCAGTTGGTCAGGTGAGACTCAATTCGAGACCAACGGCTTCAACTACACGCCCGGTGCAGGCTCCAATCGTATCGCTTTGATTCTGATAACCGCAGAGAGTAGTACCAATCCGGTCGCGAATGTGAATCAAGTCTCTTTGGGCGGACAGACTCTGACCGCGATTCAGAGCGCAGATGGGATCGTCGTCGGGTCCGCCGGCAGCTTCCACAACTTTCTCTGGCTCGGCTACCTCGACGAAACGGCGATCGGGAACATGGTCGGCAATGCCCTGAGCATCAACTGGGACCAGGCGCCAAACACCCCCAATGGCGAGATCATGGTCCAGGCCGCTACGTATGAGAATGTGGACCAGACCACGCCCATCGCGGACAGCGCCTCCAACACCAACACGTCGGCCAGCTCGATCCAGGCCGGCAACGTGAGCGTCGGAATCTGCGACAGGCTTGTCTACGTGACAGTAACAGCAAACCCCGCCAATAACACTGCCCCGGGTGGCTACACGGAACAGCTCGAGCAGGATGGGCCCGTTGGCGACCATTCCAACGCCTCTGTCCAAAGAGACGCCACGACCGCCAGCACGCAGAATCCGACCGCTAGCTGGAGTATCACACATCGCCTTGCCATTATCAGCGCCGTTCTGAACAGCGGTGAGGGAGTCTTAACGCTCGCCAATCACACGACGGGTCAGGAGACGGACGCCTTCAGCGAATCGGGCAGCGAGACGGACGCCGAACTCTTCGCCTTTGAGTTGGACCCGGAGGCAGACACAGTCTCGGTGACTCAGCTCGTCTTCACGCTTTCCGACATTGTGGCTCTGACGGACGGCGACTGGGGTGGCATCGAAATCATCGTGGACAGTGACGACAGCGGGGACATCGACGGCGCCGAGTCCACTGGCGTTGGCGGCGCCGGTGTGGTCAATACCGGCGCCGGGACCATTACGTTCTCTACGGCCATCAGTGTCACTGCGGCCACCAGCTACATCCTCCGCGCCGACTTCGCGTCACTGTCGCAGGGGGATACGGTGACCGTCGCGTTGACCACGGCCAACATCACGACGACAGCCTGCTTAAGCGGTTCCACCACGTCCGTGGACCACGAGGAGCAGAGCTACCTGACCCTCTCCGACCACACCGCCGGTCAGGAGTCGGACGCCTTCACTCAATCGGGCAGCGAGACCAACGCCGAACTTTTCGCCTTCGAGCTGGACTCTGCGGGGGATACGATCACGGTCACGCAGTTGGTCTTTTCCCTTTCCGCTATCTCCGGTCTGGGGGATGGCGACTGGGCCGGCGTCGAGATCATCGTCGATGACAATGATGATGGCGACATCAGCGGCGAGTCAACCGCCGTCGGCGGAGCCGGTGTGGTCAACACAGCCGGCGGCACCATCACCTTCTCCACCTCCTTCGATGTCACCGCGGTGACAAGCTACATTCTGCGAGCGGACTTCGCCTCGCTGTCCGATGGGGACACCGTCACCATCGACTTGACCACGGCCAACATCACGACCACAGCCTCCAAGAGCGGGTTCGCCACCTCCGTGGTACACCTGGAGCAGAGCTATCTGACCCTCTCCGATCACACTGCCGGTCAGGAGTCGAACGCTTTCAGCGGCTCGGGCGGTGAAACCAACGCCGAACTGTTCGCCTTCGAACTGAACCCGGCGGGAAGCACAGTTACGGTAACCCAGCTCGTCTTCAATCTTTCCGATATTGCCGCCCTGAGCAACGGCGACTGGGGCGGTATCGAAATCATCGTGGACAGCGACGACAGCGGTGACATCGACGGCGGCGAGTCAACCGCGGTCGGCGGGGCCGGCGTGGTCAACACCGGCGCCGGGACAATCACCTTCTCCACCTCGTTTGACGTCACAGCAGCGACAAGCTATATCCTCCGTGCGGACTTCTCGTCACTTACGCAGTGCGACAGGGTGACCATCTCCCTGGCCACGGCGAACATCACGACCACGGCCACCAAGAGCGGGACGGCCTCGTCCGTGATCCACGCGGAAGCGGGTTTTATCGACGATCTGGTCGGCCATTGGAAGCTCGACGATGGGGCCGGTCTGACCGCGGTGGATTCGGCAGGTTCAAACAACGGGACACTGACGAACGGGCCAACATGGAGCGACGGAAACCTCTGCGGCGCACTGAGCTTCGACGAAAACAACGATTACGTGTGGGCAAGCGACTTCTCGTACGGCCCGGACTTCTCCGTCTCGTTCTGGTTCAAGGTCGACGACAATTCCGGTTTTGATTTTCAGTACATGTTCAGTCACGGCGATGTGAACGCGGCGAACACCGTCCACGTAATGATCGTCGAGGGCACATCCCCCTCCGCCATAATACGTACGCATATCCGGGACACCAATGATGCGGAAGTCGCCACTGCACTGGACGTCACAGACAACATTATTGGGACAGGGTGGCACCATTATGCATTGGTCGTGGAGGCGGCGACGGGCAGCAAGGTCTACCTGAACGGAACACAACGAGCCTCGGATGCGACACGCGGTGGCGACGCCTTCAATCCAACCACGAACATCGAATTCGCAAGGCGAACCGATGCCGATCCCTGGCGGTACTACGGGGGTTTGCTGGACGATATTCGAATCTATGACGACGGTCTGGCCGTTGCGGATGTCCAGGCCCTGGCGGCGACGTATAAGGTCATTGACTTAGGAACAGTCGGCGAAGAGCGCAGCTACGGTTTTTCAATCAACGATTCCGAACAGATCGCCGGCTACGACGAGGATTCCGCTACCGGCGACACTGATGCCTGGCTCTGCGAGACCTGTGCGTTCACGTCCATAGGCACCTTCGCCGGCGGCAGCGTCGCGGAGTCCTTGGGAATCAACAGCGCTGGCGAAGTCGTTGGATGGTCGAACAAAGGCGGCGGCGACCGAGCGGCGTTCTTCTATGACGGTAGCCTGACTGATCTGGGCACCCTCACCGACCGCGACGACAGCGAAGCTACCGCCGTCAACGCCAGCAGCGAGGTGGTTGGTACGTCGCTGAACGTCGGAGCACCACCGCGCGA